>JAIRMX010000185.1 GCA_031258375.1 Elusimicrobiota bacterium
GCCGCAGGCTTTAATTAATTATCTTGCTCTTCTAGGCTGGAGCACTCCCGATTCCCAGCAAATATTCGCGCCCGGAGAACTTGAACAAAAATTTGATATAGCCGGCTGTCAAAAAAATCCCGCCGTGTTTGACCCCGTAAAACTTTTGTGGATGAACGGCCAATACCTGCGCGCCATGACGCCCGAACAACTTTTTTATGCCGCAAAACCGTTTATAGACGAAGCCGGAATTGCAAAAAACGCGCGGGAAGAATATCTCAAAAAAGTAATTTTACTCGAACAGGAAAAATATAAAACGCTTAAGGAAATCCCGGATTTAATTTCTTTTTTCTTTACGGATAACGTAGAATTTGACGAACCGGCGATAAACGGCGTTCTTAAACAGGATGCGGCAAAACAAGCTCTTGAGGCAGTGCGCGCGAAATACGAAGCATTGACGGAATTTTCCGAAACGCGCCTTGAAACCGCGGCAAGAGAAACGGCGAAAGAAAACGGGTTAAAAGCGGGACAGGTTTTCCATCCCCTCAGAGTTGCCGTATCGGGCAGAACAAACGGCCCGACATTGTTTAAAATGCTGGAGTATATGGGTAAAGACGCGGTATTAAAAAGAATAGAAGCAGCTTTGAAATTATGTAAAATATAAATAGAATAGTCAGGGGAGTAAATGAAATATTGGTATCTGAAAGGCGGGGATGCGATAGGTCCCTTGGAAGTTTCGCAAATCGCAAAAGACGACGCTTTTAGCGAAGACTCTCTAGTATGTCCCGAAAACGACGGAGAAAAAGAGGACGCGTGGAAATCTTCCCGCGATTATGCGTCCGATTTTGCTCCGTTTCTGCGCAAAGAGACCGCTGCCGAGCAGAAGGAGCATGCGGAATATCCCGAGCCTGAAAAACAAAAAGAGGCCGCCAAGCGTCCCGAACCTGTCGAATATCATGAACCTGCGGAGCATAAAGAAAACACGACGACCTTTACTTCAATAGAAGAAATACCGCCCGAAGAAACTATTCACGCGCGCTCTCCTCTGGCTCCTCTTGAAGACAATTTGCTGGACGATTTGCCGGCTTCGTCTCCTCTTGCGGCGGAAGAAAAGAAAGAAAAAGATACGGCCGCTAATAAAACGGAACAAATTGTTAGTGACGGTTTTCAGAACGCTCAATCGGAGGGCGAGTATAAAATTCAACAAGCTGCGGCCGAAACTTTTACCGGCGGCGACGCTATTATTTTGAAAAGCGGAGACAGTGTTCCCTCTTCAATAACATCCGGCGCGGCAGAAAAAAGTCGGGATAATGCGTTTACAGCAAATGCTAAAAGCGATATTGAAACCCAATCGCTTAAAAATCAGCCAAATGGATTACAGGCTATAGAAAACGTATTTGCAAAGCATACGCTAAACCCCGATCACAGCGCGCGCAATCCGGACAATGTTTCAATCCCTCAGGGGCCGCCGTCGGACGATATTTTATTTACGACAAACGGAAAAATCCTAAAGTCAATAAGTTCCGAGGAAGAAGAGGATGTAGTACCAGCAGGTAAGAATGAAAATATGTTCATTTTGATTGCAGTATCCATACTGGCAATATTAGCAGCTATCATTATAGCGTTATTCTATAAAAACTCTACGCATCAAGCTACATCTGCGCAGCGTGATGGACAACAGCCTGAACAAACGCAGCAAAGTAGTTATAAGCCTGCAATACAGGGCATAGACGAGGGCATTCCATCCCCGTCGGTAAAGCAAAATTCCGGACAGAATCAAACGACCGTTCCCATTAAAACTCCGACGCTCACGCAGCAAGGCGGCGATATTATAATCCAAACTAATACTGAAGCCGATAAAGTAAAAAGTCTTAACTTAGTAAAACGGTATTCCCTTGACGAAATGCGCGGTACGATAGACGAATATTTGACGAATAAATATGAAGGCTATAGGACAAAATGGGAATCAAATAAATTCTTTAAAGATATTTATAAAGTGGAATTTCAGGCCAGCAGAATTCGCGAGAATCCTATAATATACCAATTTCGCGTAGATATTAAAACAGGCCGCATAGAAGGATTCAATGTTGACGCGATGGATTTGCTTAAATAAAATTATTTCAGGAGCTTGTTATGATAACACTTGACGAATTATTTGTAATAATGAAAGAAAAAGGAGCGTCCGATTTGCATTTGACATCCGGCATACCTCCCGTGCTTCGCATCGAGGGCAATTTATATGTGACGCCGTTTGAAGTATTGGCGCCCGAAATAGTTCAATCGCTTATTTATTCCATAATGAGCGACGAGCAAAAACGGCGTTTTGAAACCGAAAGCGAGCTTGATTTCGCGTTTTCGATGAAGCCGCTCGGACGAGTCAGAGTAAACGTGTTTCTTCAGCGCGGCTCCGTCGGCGCCGCGATAAGAGCGATACCTTTTGAATACAGAACTTTCCAACAGCTCGGCCTGCCGTCCGCAATTGATGGTATAGTTAGTCTTGACAAAGGCCTAGTGCTTGTAACCGGACCCACAGGAAGCGGCAAATCTACGACTCTTGCCAGCATTATCAATTTTTTAAACGAAAATTATAGTTACCATATAATAACTATAGAAGACCCTATCGAATTCATACATGAACACAAAAAAAGCATAATAAACCAACGCGAAGTCGGGCAAGACACAAAAGATTTTGTTTCCGCTCTTCGCCACGTATTAAGGCAGGATCCGGACGTAATTTTAATAGGCGAGCTTAGGGATTTGGAAACCGCTCAGCAGGCTCTTAACGCCGCGGAAACAGGTCATCTTGTATTTGCTACTTTACATACAGGCGATGCTATTCAGACCATTAATCGTATCATAGATATGTTCCCCTCAAACCAGCAGGAGCAGACACGCACTCAACTTTCTTTCGTGCTTGAAGCCGTGATGTCACAGCAACTTTTGCAAACTGCCGACGGCAAAGGCCGCCTTTTAGCCTCTGAAGTATTGATTGCCACATCTGCCACGCGCGCGATTATAAGGGATAAAAAAATAGAGCAGCTTGTGCATGTAATGCAGACCGGACAGAAAAACGGAATGATGACAATGAATCAAAGCCTAGGAAATCTGTATCTTCAAAAAAGAATAACTTATCAGGAAGCGATGTTTCATTCAAACGATGTAAACGATTTGAAGTCTTATCTTGAGCAAGCCTCCATAAAGAAATCTATATTATGATAAATAATAACTTTGTGTTATAACAAATACTAACATTCTAGATATCTTGCTGAAATAAGAAAATAAATCATATATGTCGCCCAGATACGGATTTAACGCTTCCTGCGTAGCCGTATATGCCGCTTTCCTTATTTCCATTATTTCAATTTCGCTATTGACTTTTTGCTCCCCATCGGCTATACTATTATTGTCCCCGTTTAGCAACGGCTTAAAATCCGTGTCGCTGGCGGGGATAACTTTTTGTCCCGCGTAATTAAGCTTATCATTATTTAAAACGTCCGCCTGAAATATGACGTCGTAATTATAACTATTGCCGTCTTCGCCCTTAATGTTCATTCGCGCTGCAAAAATGTCTTGTCCTTCTACTTTTCCCTCATGGCGCGCGTCGGCTTCTTTAAATCCTAAATATTTCGCGCTTTCTAATAGTTCTTTTGTCTCGCTATAACTTTGATTTGTCAGATTATCGCGCCCGCGCTTTAAAGACCGCTTTACGCCGCTTTTGCTTATCTGGATACTCTGGTTTGTCTCTTTTACCGTTATCTCTTTTATCCCTTCCAGTTTTGCAAGTATCCAATTTCTAAGATCTTCCACTTTTTTAAATCTCGGCAGCTTCTCTGTTATCTCTATGGCTTCCAGCTTATCCAAATTTTTGGATATTTTCGGGCCGCCTTCTCTTTCTTTTAATCCTTGCGGCCACGCGGACGCCGTCTCTCTTCCCCCGTCGGGGGAAGTACCGCGAAGCGGGGATGGGGCTGCCCTCTTTATCTCTTTGCCGTCTTTATCGTACGCCGCGTAATCTATCAGCGTGTACGTCTTGTGTCCGCCCGCGCTGCTTTCTTGCAGCACGGCCTCGAAATCTTTTTGATGTCTTAGATATATTTTATTTCCTTCGCGGCGGCTTATTATCCCGTCTATGGCCGTCATTACCGCGCGCTCGACTCCCTCAAGTCCCGCGCCGTCCGCGTTATGTCCCTATTGACATTTTGCCCTTCTTGCGCTATACTATTATTAGACTGTTCAACGAAAGCGTCGGCAACTTTTTCGGAAGTTGTGAGCCTTGAATTAAAAACAAATGACTGAGGCGCGTTGACGGTCTCTTTTTTTATCCATCTGTCAATGCTTTTAGGATTGTCCTTAAACAAAGTTGTTATTATTCTTTGGCCATTTTTAAACGCTTCAAAAGCAAATCCATAGCTGGTTGTACCGGTTTTAAATTCACCCAAATAAACCTCTCCATTATATCTCGGCTTTTGTTCTGCGGCCTTAAAGACTGGCGCGTTATCTATGTTGTCAAGTAATATTTGAAAATCCGCGTTTGTTAAGTCGGGATGTTTTTTGAAAGAATGCTTAACGCTGTCTGTTGGAATTATAACGTTAACGCCGGAAACGGTTTTGTGCTCAAAATAGCTTTGTTTCTTTTCGGTTTTGCTTTTTGCAAATTCAATAAATTCCGCTATATCCTTGCGCGGGTTCCTATACATCGCCGCCGCCTGAAAAAACGTCTGCGTTTGCATGTAGTCGCCTTTGGCTATTCTTTGCGCCGTCGCTTTGTCTTCGGCTATCACGCGGGAGAAATATTTACCGTCGGAGTATCCCATATTTACTTCGGCCGTTTCTTGCGTTTCCCATTTTCCGTCTTTGTATATCTCAAGCGCAACTTCTTTTAGGCGGTTGTTATATTCCGGCCTAAAAACCAGACGGCGCGTCCCCTCTTTTACCTCTTCGCTGTCGGGCTTAGTGTCTCTTTCATAAATATTGCCGCTTAGCGATACGTCATAATGCGGGTTTGATTCCAGAACTATTTTCTGCATCTGCGGCGTAAGACGCGAAAATACCACAAACTGGAACCTGTCCATTCCCAAGTCGGTCTTGCCCAGCGCAATTTCAAGCGCGCGTACGTCTTGCTCTGCCTCCTCCGCTCTTATTCTGTCTTTTTGCTTCCACTCTTTATTTCTACGCTCTTCTTCCTGCTCTTTTTTTAAATATAACCGCGCAAACTCTAGCGTCGATAGTTTTTCTTCTTCGTTGTCTAAATGGAACCGGCGGCTATAAAGTTCTTCGGGCTTATCCAGTAATGATAAATCATAAAAACTCATCTCGGCAAAGTCGCTTCCCACATGGTGCCATTCGCTGTATGAAAATAATTTTAAAACCCTTATTTCGTCTTTGCTGGCTTCGGGGAACTTCTCCTCCAGCGCGGTTATAATATTGTTATCGTCTACAAGGCCTCTTTCGTATGCTTCGGCCGCGTTGTGGCTCATATTATTGCCGGCGCCGTATCCTTTGTATATCAGCTGATTAAACCCCTCTCCCTCAACGCCCAGCTGCCCGTTCTCGCGCCTTATGTTTATGGCGTGCGTCTTTATCCATTCGCTCGGCAGTACTCCCGTGTTCTCATAGGCTCTTATCGCCCGCGATTGCTGCACCCTGCCTATAAGCTCGGCCTCTTCGTCGCTCAATCCGTTTTCCTTTGCGTGCGCCTGCGTTTGTTCTCCTATGTTAAAAGCCTCGTTTGCAAGCTGCGCGCGGCGCGCGGGGTCGGTTTCTTCTTGATAAATTCTTGCAAATTCTTTTGCGGCCGCTTTCGGGTTGGCGTCTTTGTATGTTAAAGGAGAAGTTTCGCCCTCTAAAACCTTTATTGCTTCGGCCTGCGCCTCTTCGCTTAGCCCGGCCTTAATTGTCTGCTTTGCCACCTCTTTTGCCGTGTCCGAAGGCATTCCGGCTTTTTCTAGGTTAGCCGCTATAAGCAGTCCCGTGCGCGATATTGATCCCATACCGCCGCCCACAATGCCGCCCAGCATTGCCTGATATGCTCCGTCTATTATGATTGCGTCAAAGGTGTCGCCGCGCACGTCGGCGGCGTTAAGTATCGCGCTTTCGGCCGCAGCTTGGCTAAACTCTTCGGCGCCT
>JAIRMX010000197.1 GCA_031258375.1 Elusimicrobiota bacterium
CGGCGCCGAAAATCGTCTTTACGAGGCCGCCATATCTCGGATAAAAGGCGAAGAGAACGTCATAGTGCTTGTCAATATGTCGGACAGGCGCAAAAGTCTTGAAAATAAAATACACGAACTTTATGCGATATCGTCAAATCGCGAGGCCGGATTTGTCAAAAATATGGACGATATTTTGGAATTCGGCAAAGAAATATTCGGAGCCGACGTCGGCCTTATCTCTCATTTCAGCGGCGCGCATCGCGCAAAAATACTTATAAATTACGCGACAAGCAACGATTTTGGAATAGAAAAGGATATTGAAACGCCTGTGGAGGAATGTTACTCTCCCGTACGCGGCGGTCAGATATTTGCATGTTCGGACACTTCGCAGCTCGGCTGCAAAAATTGTTTGCATATAAACAAAAACATAACTTCTATGTTGTCCGCCCCGCTTAAAATCGCAGGGCGCGTTGAGGGAGCTATCACGTTTCTTACAGTTACGCCAAATCAAATGCTCATAATGGAAGAAGATATAAACTTTATGGGTTTTATCGGCGGGCTTATGGGCATGGCGCTCGAGCTTCGTTCGGCAAAAAAGGCGGTTGACAGCGGGCTGAGCACTCTTAAAAAACTTATTTCGAGCCTTGACGTTCCGTGCGTTATAACGGATACTTCGCTTCGCATTAAAAACGCAAACGACATTATGCTGCGTATTTGCGGCGCGCATGATATCGTGGAAGTTGAAGAAAAAAATATTTTTATGCGCTTTGCCGCGGACGACGCAAAAGCTCATATGCGCTTTATAAGCGCGCATAAATCTTCAAGAGGCGGCATTTTTGACACGGATTTTGACATTATGCTTGCAAATTCCAAAACGCAAAATATCGTTTGGCATATAGTCGAAATTAACGACGGCAAAAACAGCCTAAAAGGCTTTTTGTTCGTCGGAGAAAGCGTGAAAGATTTGCCCGCGGTGCGCGGTTTGCTTGCCGACGGGCCGTCTATGCACGCGTGATTTGTCCGCGGTGGACTTATACGGCGGAATTTTAATAAATTGAAATAAAAGGAATTATTTATTATGATGAAAAAATTGTTTCTCTTTTGTTTTTTGATATTGTCGGTTTTTCCCTTGCGGGCGGAGGAGTATTCTCTTACTTCTCTCATTAACTATCCGGCCGGCATTTTTGACACTTTGTATTCCGGCGGCAACGCATATTTTCAAAATGCCGAAATCGGCGCGCGCGATTGGGGTTATGAGCTTGTATTGCCTGCCGGTAAACGCGTGCTTCCAATTATGCAAAAGCAAACTTTGCTTGCAAACGGGGCTATTAATTTTGGTATGGCTAATCTTATTGTGGACGGCACGCTGCAGATAAATAATGCTACTGCTGAAACAAGCAGTTTGCAGACATTTTCATTTGGCAATATTTATGTTTATCCTCCAAAAGATATGACGAGTTCCGGAAAATCTCATAGCTCGATATTCAGCGCGGCCAACTTAACCGGCGGCGCTACCGTTTATGCAAGCGAGGTAAACGCGTTTGGCGCCGTTGACATCGGTTTGCCGGCATCTTTTTCCGCCGGCGGCGTTGAAGCTGATAAACTGTCTTTCTTTAGCAGTGCTTTAGAGATTCCTTTCCCAATGAAAAATCCAACAGGACCAGGTTCTTATACGGACGGCAGCGTTATTGATTGGAAACAAGTCAAGAATGCCGCTTCTTCAGATCCGAACGAATATGGCGCGTGGGAGCAAGCGGCCGCGGCGTTAATATCAAATGAGTGTAACGATAATTATCAGAACGCTTATCAATGCAATGCAAGTGATGGAGCAAAAACATGTATTGATATTCGCACACTTACCGATTATTATGATACCGTTACGGGCGGACTTTATGTTTCCAAAATATTGGCCCGCAAAGAGTGCGAATATACCGGAAGCGTATGCAGTATGAGCGGATATAAGCTCGATATTTTTAGTTCGGACCATCAATTCGTCAGCGCAGATAATTTTCCTGAGTGCGAGTTTGATATTACAGCATTTAACGAGTGGCGTAATGACGGCGAATTTGGCTTAATATGCCGCCAGCCTCGTTTGTGCGGTACAGACGGTTCGCAGTGCGATAGTACTACAGCTTCCTGTTATATTACATTGGATAATGACATTTTGTCGAGCGGCGCTGAGGAAACGGCAAGATGGAGTCCTTCCCCCGTTTTCCAAACAAATCAACCTGGTATAGACAATTGCCAAAGAACCGTTTGGCCTGAGGGCAGCGGGCTTGAGTGTACTAACGCGTGGGAAGAAAGATATGCTTTAGTAATCACTTGCGGGCAGGGATCCGGTAATCTCGTGAACACTGGGAGGAGACAAAAACGTACGGTTACGTGTAATAAGGCCGATGAAACTGGCGGTAATTATTATTTAGTTTTAAATTAATAATCAGGAGCGTATACAAAATGATAAAAGACGGATCAAAAGTAGCTATTGATTATGTTTTAACGGTGGACGGAGAAGTGGCGGACAGTTCAAAAGGCCGCTCGCCGCTGGAATACGTTGCGGGAACGGGGCAGATAATAGCCGGGCTTGAGAAAGCTTTGCTCGGACTAAAGGAAGGCGATAAAAAATCCGTCTTAGTGGCCGCAAAAGAAGCGTACGGCGAAGTCAGCCCGTCCGCCAGAAGAACCGTTCCAAAAACTTCCATACATAATGCGGAGAATTTGAAAGTGGGGGATATTGTCGGCGCAAGCTCCGGCGGGAATTCTTTTCGCGCGAGAATAAGCCGCATAGACGATAAAGAGATTGAGCTTGATTTTAATCATCCTCTTGCCGGCAAACAGTTGCATTTTGAAGTCGAGGTTGTTTCCGTGAAATAAATTTCAAAAGACAAACTCAAAATTTGATAAAATATTAATGAATTATCCCATAAGTAAGTAGCGATGACATGGCGAATGCCGTATAAATAGCTTTAGTGTTGCCATGCTGAACCTTGTCCCGTAAGGTTTCAATACGGGATTGTTTCAGCATCTGTAGTTTAAAGACGGACCCTGAAACGAGCCTGCCCTGTAAGGTAGTAATACAGGGTTCAGGGTGACGAATAGAGAGATAATGAATACAACTTTATGGGACAGGGTTTTCGGATTAAAAAGCTCAACAAGGCAATGCGCATGGAGATAATTCCGAAATATTATAGTTAGGCGGCCTTGAGGCCGCGTCTAGCCCTAAGGCGACAATTATATTTTGCCGAGATAGCTCAGCTGGTAGAGCAGCCGCTTCGTAAGCGGCAGGTCGTGGGTTCAAATCCCATTCTCGGCTTGTTTTTTATGCTGAAAAATAAAACCGGCGGCGTTTGCCGCGCTCTGCAAAGCGATTATTTTCAAAGTATTATAGCTTTTTGGTTTTGCGCTATGTCCGTTCTTGCCGCGTGCGGTTTTTTTCTGCTTACTCAGGACAGCGCGCAGGTCAAAATCGCGGTTTTTCAAGCAGGCGCAATAGGGGTGTTTGCCTTATGGCTTTGCAAATTATTCGCGCTGCGCGTTAATATTTTTACGATTAGAAATTTCAAAATATTCCTGCCGTTTATACTTTACTTCGCGTACGTGCTTTGCTCCTATTTTTTTAGGCCGCAGTTTCTAGGGCGTTTTAATTCTTTTTTCAATTTTTTGTGCGGTTCCCTTATTTTTGTCGTCGCTGCTTTTGAAAGCGGCGAGCTGATGATTAGAAGGATATCTTCCGCCGTTATAATTGCGGGCTGGATTTCGTTTAGCTACGGCATTTTGCAAATTGCAAATAACACTTTTTTGCCCGGCGCGGACATATTTTTTTGGACGGATATGTTTGGCAAACGCGCTTTTTCGACTTTTGCAAACCCTAATTTCTTCGCGGATTTCTGTCTGTTTTCGTTGATGATAATAACGGCGCGGTTTTTACAAACCCGCGATAAAAAGTTGATTGTTTTGCTTACGCTCGGCCTTATAAATATTTATTTTACGGAAAGCAAGGGCGCGTGGCTTGCTTTGGCTTGCGGCGCGGTTTTATTTGCCGCGATATATTTTGGCCGTTTTACAAGGCGAGCCGCCGCAAAAGGCAAAATAAAATCCGCAATTTTCGTGTCTATTTTCGCTTTATGCCTTTGCCTGCTTTCGGTTTTTTACGCGGCCGGAAGAATACGCTCCGTTAACTTCAGGATTATAACGTGGAAATCCGCGCTTGAAATGATAAGGGCAAAACCGCTTCTTGGCTGGGGCGCCGGCTCGTTTTTTATCAATTACGCGGCCTACAAAAAGCCGCAGATATTTTATATCGAAGGCCTTCATAATATTCAAACGGCTCACGCGGAAAATCATTATCTTGAAATTGCGGCGGATCTCGGACTTGCGGGCTTTGCGTTATTTTTATTTGTATGTTTTTATTTGATAAGCGCGCTTTGGCGCAAGTTTAGAAAGTTTGACGTTGAAACCGCCGACGAGCGCGCTGGCGGCGAGGCTTACGGGCGGCTGGCTTTCGGCGCGGCTTTAATCTCAATATATATTCACAATCTTGTCGATATCAGCATATATTTCGTTTCGAGCGGATTTTTTGTATTTTTATTTTCGGGTTTTATGCTCTCTTCGGCTTACGGGCCGCTTGATATGCCCTCGCGCGCCGTTGTCGGCACGCCGCGCAAAAGCGGAAAATTATTTTTTATTTGCGCGATTTTGGCCTCGTTTGTAATTTTTGCTTTGGCCGCGCGCGTTATTTCGGATTTTGCTTTTATGACAAGCGGTTATTTTAGAGAAAGGCCTCTTATGTTTTTAATAAATTGGACTGTTCTGATTGCAAGCGTTTGCGCCGTTTGTTTTATTTTTGCTAAAGTTATATTTAAATGCCGCAGGGCCGCGACGGCTTTAATTTTGGCCGCAGCCGCGCCGTTAATGTATTTTGCATGGGGTTTTATGAAAGCCGGCAATTTTGAGGCGATAGCCGGCGCTTTTGCTTCTCGCGGAGATATAAAGGAAGCTATGATTAATTACAACAAAGCCGTAAAATATAATAGATTTGACAGCAGGCTTTATCGTTTTATGGGCATTGCGCTTGCGCGGCGTATGAATATGGCTAAAACCAACAATCCTATGGAAGGCGACCCGAAAGATGAACTTTTTAACGATTACCAAAGATCCCAAAAATCATTCCAAACCGCCTCGCGCTTAAATCCGAACGAACCGCTGTTGTATTTTGACTGGGGTTCGATGCAGCGCGAGGCCGCGCGCAAACTTCCTCCCGCCGAAGCGAACGTTCTTTACTCCTCCGCGCGGGCTAATTTTGAAAAAGCGTTAAAATTTGATCCGGTTTTTGACGGAATATATTTTCAGCTTGCAAATATCGATTTGGCGCAAAGTAACCCTCGCGGAGCGTACGACTGGCTTTTAAAATATATGAGCGGCCCGCCCGGCGTCGAAGAAGAATATGTAGCGCGCCACGGGGAAAATAAAACCGCGCGCGAAAGCCTCGCTATGCTGGAAAAAACGCTTAATATGACTTCCGGAAATTATCTCAAGGAATTATGAAAAAGGCAAATTTAAATAACGGCGGTTTGCCGGCTGTTGCCGACAAGGCTTACAAATTTTTCTTATCTGTTTGTATTTTTGTAAGCCCGCTTTTGTTTTTTACCGATTTTACGCGCAATCCTTACGAGGCGCAATCTCTTGTTTTGACGCTGGCATGCGCGGGCATGCTTGTCTCGTGGGCTGTCGGCGTTTTTGTCAGAAAGGAAATCGTTTTTAAATATTCCGCCGCGGATATTTTATTTTTGTGTTTCATATGTTTTGCGCTGCTTTCTTTGGGAGCAAACGCGCTGTTCTCGCATTCGCGCGTCGCTTTGATAAGCGAATTTTTAAGGCGCGGACAAACGCTTTTTACAAATGCTTTTGCCGCTTGGCTTGCCGCCAAATATTTAAGCGTTTACGACGGCAAAAAGCAGGACGATTTTATCGGCTTGCCGCTGCTCGTGTGGGCGTGCGCGTGGTTGTTTTTTCCCGTTTTGAAAATGCGGGGAATGTTTGACGTTTACGCCTTGATATTGTGGGGATGCGGCGTTTTCATCTGCCTAAAGCGAATGCGCGAAAATAACGTCGCGGAAATTTTTGACATTTTCATTGCAATCTCCGCGCTTGGCGCGCTTTACGGCATAATGCAAAACGTCGGATTTGATATTTTTTGGAATATAAATATTTCCGGACAGTTTGGGGATAGGGCAATTTCCACTTTTGGCAATCCTAATTTTCTGTCTTCTTATATCGCTTTGTTTACGCCGCTTGTTTTTGTTTATTTCGTCAATTCGCAAAACAAAACGGGCGCTTCGTATTACTTTGCAATTATGATTTTGCAGGCGGTTTATCTGGCGATAAGCCAGACGCGTTCTTCTTGGATAGGCGTTTTCGCCGGTTTTGCCGTTTTGTTTGCTTTTGGCGATTTGAGGCGTCTTTTTTGGCGTCGGAAAAAACGATTTTTTTCTATTTTGCTCTGCGCCGCCGCGTTTTTCTTTTTATGGCCGGCTTCAAGAAGCGGCGAAAAATACTCTTCCGCCGCGCTTTCGCGCGCCGGAGAAAGCGGGTTTATATCGTCCTTGAGCGATTTGACTTTGGACGCGCGGCCTGAAAAAATAAACAGGTCTTACCATCAAAGGCTTATGATGTGGACGTGCGCGCTGGAAATTGCAAAGGAAAAACCGATTTTAGGCG
The DNA here is from genome assembly GCA_031258375.1 of Elusimicrobiota bacterium. Lineage (GTDB taxonomy): Bacteria > Elusimicrobiota > Elusimicrobia > Elusimicrobiales > Elusimicrobiaceae > Proelusimicrobium. The sequence continues at coordinate 6,697 of JAIRMX010000197.1, forward strand.
GAGGCTGGGGCAGTTATCAGTTAAATTACGCGCCGTGTCAGGGAAGCATTCTGTCAAGCCGCCCGCAGCTTAGCCAGCTGCGCACTCAGGCCAACTCCGCGCATAACGAGTTTATGGAGGTTCTCGCGCAAAGCGGTTTTGGCGGATTATTTTTATACTTGTCTTTTTATTTGCTTTTGATTTATCTGTTTTTGAAAAATTATGGAAATCTTAATCAACCTTCCCGTTTATTTTACGGCGCCGCGCTTGCCGGCGCGGCCGCGTTTCTTGCGGACAATATGTTCAACATAACCACGCAGACCGGAATTACGTCTTTTGCTTTCTGGTTTGTTCTGGCTTCTTTAAACGCTTTGTTCTGTAAAACAAAAATCAAAAAAGCCGGCGTTTTACGCGCCGCGTTTTTGGCCGCGCTTTGCGTTGCTTTTTCATTTGCGCTGTGCTTTTGGCAATGCGCGAGGTTTAAATCTCAATATTACGAATTTAAGGCTCATAAATCGCTTGCCGCGGGCAACGGCGAAAACGCGGCGTCTTTTGCAAAACAATCTTTAAATTCAATTTCAAAAAGCGCCGAAGCCTTTTACACTTTGATAAACGCCTATTTTAAACTTAACGATATGCAAAATGCGGCCGAAGTCTCGCGCGAAGCCATAAAATATGCTCCGCATTATCATGAATTTTATTTCCGGCTTTCGTCGGCCGCGCATAAGCTCGGCGACGATAGGGAGGCCGTTTTAAATTTGTTTAAAGTTTTAAAGCTTTATCCTTCTTATTACCCGGCCGCGCAGTCTTATGCGGGTATTCTTGCAAAAGGTGGCGCCGCTCCGTCGGCAGACGATATTTCGCTGCTCGAAGAGCTGAAAAGAATTTTTTATTTTTCAGGCGAAATCCGCCTTGCCGCCGCAAAAGTCTACGCCGCGTACGGGGATTTAAATTCCGCGCGCGATACCGCCGCGCGCGTTCTGGGCGAAGATAATATCGATCCGGACGCTTATATTCTTTTGGAAGATTTAAACCGCAAACTCGATATAAAAGACGACCCTCTGCTGCAAAAAGCCGCAGTCGCCGTAAAATTGAAAAACGATCTTAAGGCCGGCGGCGTGCCTGCCGTTTCCGCCGGAGACGAAATAAAAAAATTTGCGGCAAATTACCCCGGCGATTTAAGCGCGGCCATGCTTCTTGCCGAATTTGATTTTAGAAACGGACGCATCGAGCAAGCCGTTTCCACGCTTGAAAATATTTACGAAGAAAATAAAGGCAATGCGGCTTTGAATTTCGCTTTGGCTTCTTCTTACGCGGCTTTAAAAGATAATAAGAAAGCCGTTTTTTATCTTGGAAGAATACTTGCTTTAAACCCGTTTAACAGCGTTGCGCGTAGCAGACTTGCCGCGTTTAACTCCCAGTCAGGATAAAAAATACTCTTTACAAAAGCCTCTAAATTGGTATAATCATAATATACAGAATTTAAATGTAATTTTATCGAGAGGATATAAAATATGTCCTATATAATTAATTTTTGCAAGGTGTCGTTATGTCTTATATTTTTGTGTTTCGCCCTGTTCATATCTGCCGCTACAACGGATGCGGCGGCAAAACTTGAAGCCGGTAAAAAATTATACGATGCGCAAAAATACGATCAGGCAATGGATAATTTTATTGATGTTTTTGTTACCGGCAATAGCCAGCAGATAGCCGAGGCCAATGAGTACGTCAATTTGATACATTTTAAAATAGGCGGCGTAGATACTCCAAAAAAAACGGATTATGATCCTGTTGTCGAACAGCAGCGCGCAGCTTTGGAAAGTCAAGGCCGCGAACTCTTTCAAAATCCGACGCAACAAGTTTCTGATAATAGTCAGGCCGTTATCGACGGCAATGTTCAAAGTAATGCGGATATTGTCGGCGAAGTAAAAACCCCGGCTTCAACTGTAAAAGAGCAAATCGCTCCCGCTTCCGCGGAGCAGGTTCAGCCGATAAAAGAGACTATACTGCCAATGCCTATAACGCAGGAACAATTCACAAAAGAGACTATTGTGTCAGTACCCACAGAACAGCGGACGCAGACGACAAATGAAGCTGTTAAGCCGCCGCATAGCGTTGTCCTTTCCGATTCGGAGATACGTTCAACGCGCAAAGAAGCGATTGATAGCCAAGTAGCTTCTATGACTAAAAACTTAATTGACAGATTAAATAAGACGCAGGGAGTAGGCGTTTATATGCGCGGCGGAGAAATCGACGCGCTGGATATCAGGCCTGATATTATATTTAACGGCGATGCTTCTTTCAAATCTTCCGGCCGCCCGGTGCTTGAAAATATTTACGCTTTAATGCTTTTAAACGGCGCGCCTTCTTTTATTCTTACGCCTCAGGGAGCTTACAGCGACGACGCGTCTATTAAGTCTGTCCGTCAAGTTATCGCTTTGAATTCTTACTTCATAAATATGGGATTATCCTCCGCTAAAATATCTTTTAATATGGGGCTTACTTCCGAGCAGCCTCCGGCGAAGTTTAGCAATATAGAAGGTATCGGGATAATTTTTGATTACAATGTAAAACCGGATTTGAAACGTAAATTAAACGACAAGGATACCCCGCCGATTCTCAGCGTCGGCTTTTATCCCGTCAACGGCGTCATTAATCCCGAAAAGAACGAAGGAATGGTGATAGATTTTTCGGCAATAGAAACAAGCGCGCCCGTTGATAATTGGAGTCTTCAAATAATCCACATGGGGAAAGATAAAAAATATTATATAATAAGGCTAATAAGCGGACAAGGAGCAATTTATAAGCAAATTCTATGGAACGGAAGAAAACAGTATCTTGGAGAGGTTCTGCCTCTAGGCAGTTATATACTTGTGCTGAAGGCTACCGATGCGGACGGGAGAGAAAAGGTAATAAGAAGAAAAGTTACACTTGCCGGCGGCAAACGGTTAAAAACTTCGCCCGATGCCGCATCCTTAAAGGAAAAGTCTATGAATTATAAGGCGCGTCGTTTGTGGACTAAACCAAATAGAATACAAAAGGAAGCAACTGCGGCTGTTTCTCAAACAGTTACAAATGATTATACTATGAGCGGCGGCGATGCATCCGGTATAAATCCATATGCTTCTTCTCCCGACGGTTATGGCGCCGTAAATATTCCTTCGTATCAACCGCCGCAACCGCCCAGCCAACAAGATGCGGGGCAATCCTCAGATTTAAACAATATTCCTTATGATGATTATGAGTGATGATTATTAAAGCGAGGTTTTATGGCAGTTTTTAGTAACTTAGACAGATTAATGGGCATAAAGAGACTAAACGTCCGCGAATGCATAGGCATTTACATATCTTTAAATGGCGTTTATGTCGCCCAGGTTCTTGAAAAATCCGGCGGAATAGAAGTAGACACCTTAATTAAGCTTCCAGTCGGTCAAATTGACAGCGCAATTTTAAGACCGTCGGAACTTAATGAGGGGTTTTTTACTTCGCCTGCATATTGGCTTGAACCGATTAAAAAAATTATAGACAGCAAAAAGTGGAATACAAAAAATGTTGTAATATCGTTTTCTCATGAATTTGTCATATTTAGGCATTTTGTAATGCAAGACGTGCCGCGTAAATACTGGAAAAAAACCGTTCCGCTCCAAGCTCGTAAATATATCCATTATCCTTTTGATAACGGAGTGTATGATTATAGCGTTTATCAGTTTACTGCCGGATTAACTAAAATGAAAAAACTCGGGATTATATTTTCTATCGCTCCCGCAAGAATAGTTTCCATAATAGAATCTGGAATGAAGAAGATAGGTCTTAATGTCGTATCGGTGGAAGCCTCGCCTTTGTCAATATATCGTTTATTCAATCAAGCCGATAAAGAAGTGGCGGTAGATAAAGGTACTATATACGCGAATTTCACCGGAAGTTACGGACAATTCCTATTTGTTATTAATAATACTCCGGTATTGTTGCGCGAAGTCGAAATCCAGCGCATAATAGGCAACAGAAGCAGGCTCGAAGTAAATAATTGTATAGATTTTATATCGAAACAGCTGGAAAAAAATCCTTTCGAAGATATTGTGTTTGTTTCTGATGACACCGAATTTTGGACGCCGATTTTGGAGTCGGAAGTCAAATGTCCCATACGAAAATGGAAAATATCGGATATTTTCGGCTTTAGCGTCGAAGGATTTGCGGAAATGGCGGCTGTGGGTGCATGTCTTAAATTTGTAAATAATAAAGTTGCCGATATAGATTTATATCGCAAAAACCGTTCTACTGAGGAAGAAATACGCGGTATTCTGACGATATGGAAATTGGCGGTTATTGTGATTGCTCTTATATTATGCTGGTCGATTTATACAAATATTAGCGCATTCATAACAAAGAGCAAGTTTGAGTCAAAACAGGTTGCGCAAAGAGAAATGATTGAAGATTTCGAAAATTTATCCGCTTCGGCAATTGAAGAAAAGGTAAAAACAATGTCTTCAAACGCTTCTTTGCTTGAGAATATGCTCTCTCCCGTCAGTTATACTAAAAAGCTTGAAGTCTTACCGACTTTATTGCCGGATGAAATGTGGATTACTAAACTTTCCATATCCTATCCTTATACCATGAAAACTTTTAAGGAGAAGAATTCTTTAGTTTTGGAAGGGTATTCCAGTTCTCTTGAAGACAAAGTCAAAGAACTCGAGTTTGGGAAAATTTTTACGCAAAATATGGACACCTCGCCGGTTATGGCGGATATTTGCGGCGGACAAGCGTCAATAGATTACGTTTATGACGAGAATACGGCAAAATCCGCAAGGAATAAGACGGTTGTTTTGGGTACGCGGTTTATTTTAAAATGCGAGCGTAATGCAAAATGAAAAATTTTTTAAAAGACATTAAATATGGTCTTTCAAACGTGAAAGATATGTTGCTTGAAAAACGCTATAAGCCGTTTCTATTTCCTTTAATTATAGTTGTTGCCGTATTTTTCATCTGCCGGTATATAAACGGCGTTGCTCTTGAACAAGTTTACAGCATTAAAAATAAAATAGACGCGCAAACCGCGGAGATAAACAACGAGAGAGAATATAAGGCCGCAAAGGAAATTTACGAAAAACTCGTAAAAAGGCTTCCGCCTGATGAAAAGAAGAACGAATGGTTGCTTAGCGAAACGCAGGGTTTATTCTCTAAGAATGAGATTGTTCCGGTCAGAGTAGGAAAGCAGACGCTTGAAGAAAGCGACGGGATATTTACTCCTGCGTCTGTCAATTTTGATATAGAGGTCGATTATGCCACACTCGGCAAATTTATTGCGTCGGTGGAATCTTCCGATAAATTTATTAGAATATCGGAGCTTGCCGCAAGCCGCTCGGAAGGGAACCTCGGCAGAATTAAAGTTTCTTTTCGCATAAATACGGTTTTTATTAAAGGTAATAATAAATAATATATGAAAATATTTGTTATAATTTTAATTGCGTTTTTTATTTGCTCGCCGTTAGTCTGGTCGCAGAAAGCGGCTGCGGCGTCAGAAAAGAGCAATATTTCTGAGCCGGGCCAATCGGTAAAAAATGTTATTGGTGCGGATAATCAAAATAAAGATTCGCAGCTTTCGGCATCCGCGACCGAGCAGGTTAAGACCGTAACTTTTGAACCGGCGTCGGCACGGGATCCTTTTTTATCTAAGGATGAGATTGCCTCCATAGAAAGGATGAGGCAGGACGAAATTAAAAGAATTGAACAGGAACGGAAAAGACTTTTGGACGCCGAAAGAGCGCGTCTTGCCGAATTGGAGGAGAAGAGGCGCCGCGATGAAGAGCTACGTAAAAATCCCGCTAAAGAAATTATAGGTAGAATTTCTATTGACGGCATTGTCGGTTCGGAAGCGATAATAAACGGAAAGTTCAGAAAAATCGGCGATACGGTTTTAGGAGCAAAAGTTACTCGAGTAAGCGATACTTCCGTAACTTTTGTTTATAAAGGTCAGACGTTTGTAAAAAAAATAAAGATTAGTGGAATAGGAGTACTTTAAAGGAGGAGTAAATGAACAAGAAATCAATTATGTTATTTAGTTTGGCGTTTGGCATTATGGTCCCTTTGGGTGTGAACGCGCAGATTAAAACGGATGCAAAAGCTTCTGTCGTGCAGGATTTATCTTACGATAATACCGGTTTTTCCCAAGCCGGCGGGGAGGCTTCGATATATAAAGAAGTTGAATCTAATTCGCCCTTGGACAGAAAAGTAACCATAAGGGTTAACAATATGCCGATAGGTACGGTTTTAAGCAGCATTTCCACCCAAGCTAAGATAAACTTCGTTATGAGCGAAGAATTTACTGGCAAAAAGGTTACGGCTTCACTTGGAAACGTGACGGTAAGAGAGGCGCTTGATACTTTGCTTCGCTTGCACGGCCTTGCGTATCAGCGCATAGGCAAGAGCGACAGCTACCTAGTTACAAAACGTTCCGAAGATGCGCCCGATGCCGTTACAAAAGTTTATACTTTAAACTATGTCTCTTTGCAGGGGCAAAGTTCTGCGGCGCAGGATTTGCAGTCTCTTCTGCCTAAGGATACGTCTTC
>JAIRMX010000212.1 GCA_031258375.1 Elusimicrobiota bacterium
CCCCAACACACCTATCACCCAAATTACACCAACACAGTCAATTCATCCCCGCCCCCGGGGGGGGGGGGGGGGCATAGAGATTTTTTTGATTTATTTTAGACATAGTTACATTCCTTTAAAATATATTGTAAAATAACTTTAAACAATAAAATTATCCGCTATATATTAACATTCAGTATAACAAAAAGCAAATTATTTGTAAAGGGCGGATAATTTTACAGAAATTTAATATTATTATCCAACCCTTTACAATATTGACAAAAAATCACCGGCTGTATTTTAAACGCTTTAACTTTAAGATAAAGCTTCTATAATTTTTTGCGCTTCCGCTATAAGTTTTGCGGGCGTTGCGGGATCTTTTGCCTCCGCGTATACTCTTATAAGATGCTCCGTGCCGGAAGGACGCAGCGCAAGCCAGTTGCCGTTTCTCAATATAAATTTAAAACCGTCGGTTTCATCTATGCGCCATACCGAAGTTTTATTTAAAGACAGCGGCGGATTAAGATTCAGTTTTTCCATAATTTGAATTATTTCAATTTCGCGTTTTGGAATACTGACTTTTTTATCGTAATACACATTATATTTTTTATAAAAGTCTTTAAGAATTTGCTTGAGAGGCTTGCCTTCGACGGCAATCATTTCAAGCAATAAAATACCGGCCAAAATTCCATCTTTATCCGGTATGTGATTTGATATGGCAATGCCGCCCGATTCTTCAGTCCCAAAAATATACTGGCCGCTTGTCATCAGCTCGCAGATATATTTAAAACCCACCGGCGTTTCGCGAACGGGCATATTATGCGCTTTTGCCACTTCGTCTATAAGATTTGTCGTAATAATGCTGCGGCATACGCGGCCTGAAACTTTGCGGTTCCTTATAAGATGTTCTAAAATTACCGGCGAGACCTGATTTGGAGAAAGCCAATCGCCGTTTGGTCCGATAATACCGAATTTATCGCAGTCGCTGTTACAGGCAAGGCCGAGATGCAGTTTCTTTTTTACTACAAGCGCGCTTAAATCTTTTAGAGCTTCAGGCCCGGCATTTGGCACTTTCCCGCCGAATAGAACGTCAATGCCTTCGTTTATGGCTTCAAACTGAACTCCGCAGGAAGTTAAAAAATTACGCAGATAATGCGTCGCGGCGCCAAAGAGCGGGTCAACTCCTATTTTAAGTTTCGCTTTTTTTATAGCTTTTACATTTACCACACGGCTTAAGTGAGCGAGATATTCTTTGCGCAAATTCTGCGTATTTGCCGCAGCATTTTCATACCCGAATTCCGGCAAGTTTTTAGAAAGAGACGAAACCGCCGGAATATTTTTTTCAATACTGCCGACTACTTCGTTATTTGCTATGCCGCCGTAATACGATATCCACTTAAGCCCGTTTTGCGTATAATCGGCTTCGCTGGCGGTAATAACTACCGCGCCTACGGCTCCGTAATTGAGAACAGACCATTCCGCCGCAGGCGTAGGCAAAGGGAAAACGGCTTTCTTCACCGATATTCCTCTTGATATTAACACATTGCAAACAACGTCCGCCAATTTATCCGACATAAAACGCGTATCATTGCCTATTATCACAAGCGGACGTTTGAATTTCAAACCGCGTTCGGATATATGCTTGCGGTATCCAACCCCTTCAAACCCATAATATTCATCGGTGAAAATATGCTCGGCTATCGCTATGGAAATGCGTTCTATATTCTGCGCAGTTATGCTTTCAGCTATAGCTCCGCGTAGTCCCGCCGTTGAAAATTTAAGTTCATTTATCATAAGTACCCCCATATTCTTCCCGTGTTATAATATACAAAAATAATAAGTATATGGCAACCTTAAATTGCAATTTAAGACAAACTAAGGCCGTCTTTTTCTCTGCAAATTATGTATAATAATCAAATATCTTTTTACAATCGTAAATAAATTAGATATAATTTTACTTAATTTTACAAACAGAGAAACCGACTGGAGAAATTATGATAAACAAACTTCTGGCGCGTAAATCTATAGACAAACTTGTGCTCCAATCAAACGATAAAAATCGTTCGCTGAAAAAAATATTAGGCCCCGCAGATATAGTATTGTTGGGCATAGGCTGCATAATCGGCGCGGGTATTTTTGTGCTAACGGGGCAAGCCGCAGCCCAATATGCCGGGCCCGGGATTGTTTTGTCCTTCGTATTATCCGCCGTAGGCTGCGCTTTTGCAGGTCTTTGCTATGCGGAATTTGCGGCTATGATACCTTTATCAGGCAGCGCGTACACTTACTCTTACGCGACTATGGGAGAATTTCTTGCGTGGATAATCGGATGGGATCTTATTTTGGAATATCTGTTTGCCGCTTCAAGCGTGGCAGTGGGATGGAGCGGATATGTAGTAAGTTTTCTTGCAGATATCGGCCTTAATATTCCGCCGGAGTTTTGCAATGCCACCGGCGCGCGCCTCGTTCAAATACCGGGGCCGGGCTGGACTTCTATCGGCGCTGGTACGGTAAGCGCGTTAAGCGAAAGCGGCATTGACATATCGACCTTGCCGCAAGTAACGGGCGTATTTAATTTTCCCGCGCTTTTAATTATAGCCTTATGCACGTTTATACTCGTCATAGGCATAAGGGAATCAAGCAAAGTAAATAATATTATCGTATTTATCAAGCTGACAGTTGTGCTGCTGTTTATCGCCATAGGCATAAAATATGTAAAACCCGAAAATTTGACGCCGTTTATACCTCAAAATATAGGCGGTTTTGGCAACTTTGGCTGGAGCGGTATTTTACGCGGAGCGGGCGTGGTATTCTTTGCTTATATAGGTTTTGACGCGGTATCAACCGTCGCGCAAGAAGCAAAAAAACCGCAGCGCGACATACCCATAGGAATTTTAGTTTCTCTTGGAGTATGCGCCGTGCTATATATAGCGGTTGCCTTTGTGCTGACCGGCATAGTAAAATACACATTCCTCAACGTGCCGGACCCCATTGCCGTAGGCGTCGACGTTATGGGCACGGCCGCATGGCTTAAACCATTAATAAAAATAGGAGCCGTAGCCGGCTTAAGTTCCGTGATATTAGTTATGCTTCTTGCGCAGCCGCGTATATTTTTTGCAATGGCAAACGACGGCCTTTTGCCGCCGGTTTTTCGAAAAGTGCATAAAAAATTTCAGACTCCGCATCTCACCACCGTTATAACCGGCGGCGCGGCCATGATACTTGCGGGATTTCTGCCGATAGGCGTTTTGGGAGAGATGGTTTCCATAGGCACTTTACTTGCTTTTACGCTGGTATGCTTCGGCATATGGCGGCTGCGCCATACGCAGCCTAATACGCCGCGTCCGTTTAAAACGCCGTGGGTGCCGTTTGTGCCGATTATGGGAATATTCATTTGTCTTGCGCAAATGTTTTCGCTTCCGATGATGACATGGCTGCGGCTTATAATTTGGCTTGCAATAGGGTTTCTAATTTATTTCTTATACGGCATAAAACACAGCGTGCTACGCGAGACGGAGAAAGTGTCTCGCGCGAAATATCAATTATAATTTTTGCGATCGAGAAATATATTTCTAAAGTTTGCGTTTTTATTTAGTATAATAAACTTAAAATTATAATTTAATATGGCATGATATCCTATGAGAACCAACTTTTTTAAAATTTCTATCGCATTTATATTCGTACTTTTTGGGCTTGTTCGTTTATGCGCGCAGACTGCGGAAAAAAATTCCGAACAAGAAACGTTTACTCTTGATAAGTGCATTGAACTGACTTTAAAAAATAATCCGCGCATAGCGGCCGCGGACTCTTCAACGGAAGCGCAGCGAAACAGACTTTCGCAAACAAAAGCCGGATATCTTCCGCAGGTTAGCGGCGGCGCGTCTTATTCCCACTCAAATACCGAGCTTAAATGGAGTGGCAATGGTTCTACGAATTCTTACGGCTCTTCACTATCCGCCTCTCAGTTGATTTACGATTTCGGCAAAACCGGTTTATCCGCGGACATACAAAAAAATTCTTATCAGTCTTCTCTGCAGGACAGCGAAAGCACAAGAAACAGCGTAATTTACGAGCTTAAACAGGCTTATGTGGCCGTGCTTGCTGATATCGAACAATATGAAGTTTTTAAACAATCCGTCGAGCAATATCAAGAACAGCTAAAACGAGCGCAGGCTTTTTACGACGTCGGCACAAGGCCAAGAATAGACGTTACCACCGCGCAGGTTAATTTAAATAACGCAAAATTAAATTTAATAAAAGCTGAAAATACTTTAAAAATCGCAAAACAAAAATTACTTAACGTTATGGGTTTATATGATAGCGCTACAGATTTTGAACTGGAAAAACAATCGGAAATTCCGCAGTTTGACATAACGCTTGAAGAAGCTTTGAAACAGGCCGTTGAAAACCGGCCGGATTTGGCTTCTTATAAGTTAAAACTTGAAAGCGCGCGCCAAAACGTCAAATTATCTTCGACAGGATTTGCGCCTGAATTAAACGCAAGCGGCTCCTATAGTTGGAAAGGGTCCGAATTCCCGCTCGACGACAGTTGGTCCTTAGGAGCGAACGTATCTCTGCCGATATTTAGCGGGTTTAGCACAGTAAACAAAATCAAAGAATCAAAAAACAGTATGAATACGGCTTATTATAATTTGACGGAAGCTCATCAAAACGTTTTGCTTGACGTGCGCACATGCTACTTTAATTTGCAAGAGGCGGCTTCAAGAATACCCGTCGCGGACGTTTCAAGGCAGCAGGCGGAGGAAAACTATAAACTCGCGGTAGGCCGCTATACCGTCGGCGTGGGCAATTATATAGAAGTGAAAGACGCGGAGGTTTCTCTAAGTAATGCAAAACTAAATTATATCAGCGCGGTATTTGATTATAATCTTGCAATAGCGGACTTAAAAAGAGCAATAGGGACGAGATAATTATGAAAAACAAGAAAAAACTTAAGAAAATAATAATTACAGTCGTGGCAATAATTGCCGTGATATTTATTTTAGTTAAAATATTCGGCGGCAAAAAAACGGTGCTTTATAAAACGGAACTGCCTAAAATATCGCGCATAACGGAAAAGGTAGAAGCGGCCGGTAAAATAAACCCCGTAACGCAAACAAGCGTAGGCACGCAGGTTTCGGGCAGCTTACAGGAACTTAACGTGGATTATAATTCTATCGTCAAAAAAGGCGATATAATGGCCGTCATAGACCCTTCTACTTATGAGTCCGCAGTACTTCAACAGGAAGCCAATTTGGAAAGAGTCGACAGCGTTTTTAAAAACGCAAAACGCAATTACGAGCGCTATCAAAAACTTTATAAAGAAGCGCTTGTGGCAAAAAGCGAACTTGACAATGCCGAAGTGGATTATCTTTCCGCGCAGGCGCAAGTAGTGCAGGCAAAAGCGTCTCTTGATAAAGCAAAAATAGATTTAGGATATACGAAAATAGTTTCGCCCGTAAACGGAATAGTCATTTCAAAACAAGTGGAACTTGGCCAAACCGTAGCCGCAAGTTTTCAAACGCCGACTTTATTTTTAGTTGCGGAAGATCTTACGAAAATGCAAATAGAAGTCAATATATCCGAAGCCGATATAAGCAAAATAAAAGAAGGTCAGGACGTTGAATTTTCCGTCGACGCATATCCCGACGTGACTTTTAAAGGCGCCGTAAAGCAGGTGCGCAACTCGCCTACGACAATACAAAACGTGGTTACTTATACCGTAGTAGTGGCGGTTGACAACAAAGATTTGAAACTTAAACCGGGTATGACGGCAAACGCCTCTATAATAACCGCGCGTAAGAAGGATATTTTAACGGTATCAAATCAAGCTTTACGTTTTGTGCCTCCGACGGACGCAAAGATAAAAAATACGGAGCTTACGCAGGAAACAGCTCCGCAGCAAAACAATAACGGCGGATATAACCGCGCCAGCGCTCAAAATCAAAGACGTTCTTACAAAGGGCAGGGCGTCTGGACGGAAAACAGAGACGGCAGCTTAACGCGCATAGAAATAAAAACAGGAATTACCGACGGTCTTAAAACCGAACTTACCGAAAGCGATTTAACAGAAACTACGCCGATAATCACAAGCGTTGAAAGCGCCGGCGCAACGCAAAAGAGCAACCAAATGCGAATGCCGAGGTTTTAAGCGTTTTGATATGAAAAACAAAATCCAATTATTTAAAACTCAAAAAATTCGCAGTGTTTGGGACGAGCAAGCCGAAAAATGGTGATTTTCCGTCATAGATATAATTGCCGTTTTGACCGAAAGCGTTGACGCCAACGCTTATTGGCGCAAACTTAAAGAGCGTCTAAAAGCCGAAGGAAATGAAACCGTGACAAATTGTCACGCTTTGAAAATGCTTGCGACGGACAACAAAATGCGTTCTACCGACGTTGCCGATACGGAACAAATCCTGCGCCTAATCCAGTCAATCCCCAGCAAGAAGGCCGAGCCTTTTAAAATGTGGCTGGCAAAAGTGGGCAATGAACGCATTGATGAAACCATTGACCCAGAGCTTTCAATAAACAGGGCAATGAGCAATTACCACCTCTTGGGTTATAGTGAAAATTGGATAAACCAGCGCATAAAATCCATTGAAGTTCGTAAAGCCTTAACGGACGAATGGGACAAAAGCGGCGTAAAGAAAGACGGAGAATATGCCGAACTTACGGATTTGATGAGTAAAATTTGGAGCGGAATGACAACGCGCGAATACAAAAAATTCAAAGGTTTAAAAAAGAGAATTTACGCGACAATATGACTAACACGGAGCTTGTTTTAAATATGCTTGCGGAAGTTGCCGCGACGGATATTTCCGTTGAACGCCAGCCTGCAAACTTTAACGAGAGCGCGCAAGTCGCCAAAGAAGGCGCAAAAGCCGCGCAAGTGGCGCGCAAACAAATTGAAAAAAGCACTGGCAAACGCGCAATCACCAGTAAAAATGCAAAAAGTTTAGGCCAAAGGAAGCTGTTGAAACAAAATATTATTTGCGATGAAACAAACTTTGTTTGAAAAATTTGTGGCACAAGGTAAAATACGTCAAGAGGTTTTAACTTCTTCTAACTATTTAGTAGCAGGAGATGTTTGTCCCATACATAATATCACTTTATGGACTAGCATGGCTGAGATAATGATAATATATCTTGAATCAATACTTTTAGGACACGAACTCTACGCGACTTTTGATAAAGAAAGCAGAGATTTTCATTTATAAGCAAATAGTATAGATAATAAATACACTATTCGCAGAGTGAAATTTTGATTTCAATACGGAAGAAAAATATCTGCTACACAAATAGATGATTACTTGAATAAGAGTTAGTATGAGTTTTATAGAACAAGCAAAAAAATTAATTTTATCTGCGGAAGTTAACGGGGATTATTCAAAAAAAATAATTTTTATCCACGGGGCCGCAGGAACAGGCAAAAGCTACTTGTTGAAACAAATTAGAAAAGAAAATAAACAATTTGAGAGTAGATCTTATTTTCTTGCCCCAACTGGTATTGCCGCACATAATATAGACGGGAGGACAATACATTCCTTATTTTCACTCAAACCTTCAAATATACATAAAAAGAAAACTTTGCAAGAACTACAAAATTTAGAATTAAAAGAATTTACAAAACCAAAAGAAACGATACGAAGTCCATTGTTGAAAGATACTATTGTAATAGACGAAATATCAATGGTGCGCGCTGATTTGTTTGACAAAATCAGCGAACTTTGTAAAATAGCATGCGGAAATACTCTTCCTTTTGGCGGATTGCGCATAATACTTATAGGAGATATGTATCAACTGCCACCTGTGGTAATCAATAATGGAACTCTTTCTTTTACTGATAGAATTTTTTTGGAAAACTATGGCAAACAAAATGCTTTCTTTTTTAAATCACGAGTATGGTCCGATATCATTGCTTTTAATAATAAAAATAATTCCGGTTATACTGCCGTAAATGATATGAAAATTACTTTTATAGAATTAACGGAACAATTTAGACAAAAAAATGATGTTGATTTTTTTAAAAACTTAGACAGTATAAGGAATAATGATTGTTCTAATTTAGATTATTTTAAAACTGAAGATAGGAATCTTTGTTCTACTATTCCATTTTTAACCTTTTATAAACAGACAGCGCAAGAGAAAAATGAAATAGAATTAAAAAGATTGACAAAAACACCGATGACATTCAAAGCAAAGAAAACAATCAAAATATCTAACGGAGCTATTTTAGATACAATAGGAACTAAAGGTGAAAATCTTTTTACTGATAACATACGAGCAGAAGAAGACTTAAAAATTGCTATAAATGCAAAAGTAATGTTCATTGAAAATAATGGTAATGAATATCAAAATGGTACTCTCGGGATAGTAAAAGCAATAAATAAAAATAATTTAAATGAAGACATAATTATTGTACAAAAATTAGATAATGGAAAAGAAATTATAGTAAATAAATATGTTTGGAAACAAAATATAGCCGAGTATGATGCTGTAAAAAAAATCTGGAAAAAAGAAGCAATATTTGAGCAATTCCCGCTAATCCTTGCCTATGCTATGACCGTGCATAAAGCACAAGGTAGCACATTAGAAAGTGCCTTCATTGATTTTTATCATGCTAAACAACAAAAGATTGGAAGGCCATTTGATTTTGGGCAGTTATATGTTGCTTTAAGCCGTGTAAAGAATAGTAAAAATATATCTGTGGGAAAAGAATTAGACACTTTTGATGTTCTCCCCAAACAATGTGTTGGAGACAAAGAACAAGTTGATAATTTTATTAAGCAATTAAAAATTACATCTCTAAGAAACGGCTAAAAACATTTGTCCAAGTTTTAATCAGTTTTGACATAAAAAATATAAAAATGTTATTGCGATATACAAATAAGTTTGATAAAATATATCATATAAGATAATATATGTAAAATCATATAAGATATTTGCTCAACATAATATAAGATATATGGACAATTCAAACGATTATAATCCGCCGTATAAAGTCAGCGAAAAGACGCTGAGTTTTGTCGCGTCTATTTCGGAAAAAATCAGTTTGTTGCAAATAAATCAGACAAACCGCGTCGCGTTGGATTTGCGCAGGAACAACCGCATAAAATCAATCAACTCGTCTTTGGCTATAGAAAACAATTCCCTTTCGCTTGAAGAAACTCGCGATATTATAAACGGCAAAGCCGTCGCCGGCCCGCGCGAAGAAATTGTCGAAACAAAAAACGCTCTCGCGGCTTACGAAGAATTGCCGCGTTTAAAATCAACAAGCGAAAAAGACCTTTTGCGCGCACACAAATTAATGACAAAAGATTTGGTAAAAACCGCCGGCCATTACCGCAGCGGCGGCGCGGGCGTTTTTGCAGGTTCGCAAGTCGTTCACACCGCCCCTCCGGCAAATATGGTCCCGCAGTTGATGGGGAATCTTTTTGACTGGCTGGCAAAAACGCAGGCGCACCCGCTGATAAAATCTTCCATTTTTCATTACGAATTTGTTTTTATTCACCCTTTTGCCGACGGCAACGGGCGCGTGGCGCGCTTGTGGCAAACTTTGATATTGTCCGAATGGCGCGAAGTTTTTGCTTGGTTGCCGGCGGAGTCAATGATTAGAAAATATCAACAGGATTATTACGACGCTATCGCCGTAGCAAACAAATCCGCCGACATCACGCCGTTTTTGGAATTTATGCTTAAAATGATTGACGAAACCGCTGCGGGCGAGCGGCAAATCCGCGACGGAAACGAAAAAATGTCAAAACTTCTTTCCGCTTTAGGCGATAGTTCCCGCACGCGGGCGGAGTTGATGAAACGTTTGGGCTTAAAAAATTCGGCAAATTTTTTGAACGAATATTTACGCCCCGCGCTTGACGGCGGCTTGATAGAAATGACTTTGCCCGATAAGCCCAACAGCAAAAACCAAGAATATAAAAAGAAGATTGCAAAATAATTAAAATTTTGAGTCAAAGAAATTTGTTAAAATAAAGTATGTCTCTAATCACAGTTAAAAATATTTGGAAAATTTATAATATGGGAGACGTTCCTTTGGAAGTCTTAAAGGACGTTTCACTTGATATTGAAGCCGGCGAGTTCGTCGCCATAATGGGGCCTAGCGGCAGCGGCAAAAGCACTTTTATGAATATTCTCGGCTGCCTTGACAAACCGACGCGCGGCAAATATATTTTAGACGGGAGAGATATTACGGATTCTTCTCTTACCCAGCTTGCCGATATTCGTTCGCGCAAAATAGGATTTGTATTTCAGGGGTTTAATTTGCTTTCGCGCACTTCGGCTATGGAAAACGTCGAGCTGCCGATGATTTACTCCCGCGTCGCGCATAAAGAGCGCAGAGAAAAGGCAATAAAAGCTCTCGAGGCCGTCGGCCTCGCCGAACGCACCGAACATATGCCAAATCAGCTTTCGGGCGGTCAGCAGCAGCGCGTCGCTATTGCGCGCGCGATAGTAAACGACGCGCCGATAATTTTTGCGGACGAGCCTACGGGAAATCTTGACACAAAAACCAGCGTGGAAATTATGACAAGCTTTGCCAAACTTAACCGCGATAACAACAAAACGATTATTTTAGTCACGCACGAACAGGATATAGCGGATTATGCAAAACGCATAATACGCTTTAAAGACGGCGTGGTAGTCAGCGACGAACAAAATAAAAACAGGACGTTTTTGTAAAAAATTATACGGCGACAATATAGTAGATTTTTTTATATTTTGACTGTATATACCATTAATTTCGGCCTGCATCGCTTTTGCATTATTACATCAATAATCAATAATTAAAATTGCCGGCATATTGCACGAAGCGCGCAAAAAGCGGCAGGCTGAACGACAAAACACGCATTAAACAATTAGAAATTGATTTCAAATATCATTGACTATTGCGATATTTTTGAATATAATTTCTAAAAGAGATAACGATATGTTTCAAAGAAACGAATATTTAAAACAGCTGATAAATGTTAAAGATAAAGATATAATAAAAGTTGTCTGCGGCGTGCGCCGCTCTGGCAAATCGACTTTATTTGAAATCTATCAAAATTATTTGCTCGAAAACGGAGTCGGAAAAAAGCAAATTCAAAAAATCAATTTTGAAGAACTTGACAACGAGAATTTGCTTGAATACAAAAAGCTGTACGAACATATCAAAAAAAATCTCGTTGACGGCAAAAGGAATTATGTCTTGTTAGACGAAGTTCAGCAAGTAAAAGATTTCCAAAAAACAGTCGACAGTTTGCATATTAAAAAGAATGTCGACATATATATTACAGGTTCAAATTCGCATTTATTGTCGGGGGAGCTTTCAACGCTGATATCGGGCAGGTATATAGAAATAAAAATGCTTCCGCTTTCGTTTAAAGAATATGTTTCTACTTTCGGCGAACAAAGAGATTTGAGCGGCAAATTCAAAAATTATCTCATAGACAGCTCTTTTCCTTACGCGCTTGAAATAAAAGATAAAAAAGCGCATAGAGACTATCTTATGGGCATATACAATTCGGTTATTGTAAAAGACATAGCCCAAAGGCAAAAAATATCCGATATTTCTATGCTTGACAGCATTGCGAAATTCATGGCTGACAACGTGGGCAATATTTGTTCTATAAAAAAAATAAGCGATACGATGACTTCCGCCGGAAGGAAGATTTCCACGCATACTGCCGAAAGCTATATAAAAGCGTTAGAAGACAGTTATATTTTATACAAAGCGCAAAGATACGATGTAAAAGGCAAGGCTCATTTAAAAATTAATGACAAATATTATTTTGTGGATATGGGCTTAAGATATGCTTTGCTCGGCACGCAAAAAGTCGACATGGGCAGAATGCTCGAAAACGTCGTTTATCTTGAGCTTTTAAGAAGAGGTTATGAAGTAAGCATAGGGAAAATCGGCGCGCGCGAAGTTGATTTTGTGGTCGCAAATAACGGTAATATCCAATATTATCAGGTCGCGCAAACGACAAGAGACAAAAAAACGTTGGAAAGAGAACTCGCCGCTTTAAACGATATTGCCGACCATAATGAAAAATATTTATTAACTTTAGACGAAGATCCGGAGATATCCTATAACGGAATAAAAAAGATAAATGCGCTTGACTGGCTTTTATGGGATATGCGTTGACAATAAATGGAATAATGGCATTATTCCACTTTTGGGAAAATGGGCGGCAGGCGCAGCCTGACGGAGTATTTAAAAAATTATGATAGATATTCTAACTATTTTTAAAATTGCAATAAAGGCCATTTGGATAAATAAAATGCGCTCCATACTCACGAGCCTTGGAATAATCATCGGCGTCGGCGCGGTTATAGTAATGCTTGCCGTAGGCGAAGGCACCAAAAGCAAAATCGAACAGCAAATGGCTTCTATGGGCAGCAATCTTTTGATGATACAGTCCGGTTCAACGACTTCAAGCGGCGCGCGCGCCGGCTTCGGCGCGCAACCGACTTTGACACTGGACGACGCTTACGCGATAGAAAAAAATTCCGCCCATGTTTCGCAAGTCGCGCCGAGCGTAAACGGTACCGGCCAAATAGTTTACGGCAATCAAAATTGGGCTACGCGCGTTGAAGGCACTACGGAAGGTTTATTTCATATACGCTCATGGTCGGTTGAAGAAGGCTCTATATTCACCGATGAAGAAGTGCGTCAGGGTGCAAGCGTGGCAATTTTGGGGCGCACGGTGGCAAGTAATCTCTTCGGCGTAATGGACCCCGTCGGCAAAACCGTCAGAATAAATAATATTCCTTTTCGCGTGAGCGGTATTTTAAAATCAATGGGACAATCGGCCATGGGACAAGATCAGGACGATACGGTAATCGTCCCCGTTACAACGGCGATGAAAAAACTTTTCGGCTCGCAGTTTCGCGGCACGGTGCGCAATATAATGGTGCAGGCATACTCTACCGACGATTTGGAAAAAGCCGAGGAAGAAATTGCGATTTTGCTGCGCCAGCGTCATAAAATAACCGGTAAAAAACAAGATGATTTTATTATTCGCAATTTAACTCAAATGATGGAAAGCGCAATGGAAGCCAGCCAGACATTTTCCCTTCTGCTTGCGGCGATTGCCTCTATATCTTTGCTGGTCGGCGGAATAGGGATTATGAATATTATGCTCGTATCCGTAACCGAGCGTACGAGAGAAATCGGCATACGCATGGCCATAGGCGCAAAAGCGTGGGATATAAGATTGCAGTTTTTGGTTGAAGCTTTGGTGCTTTCGCTTACAGGCGGGATAATAGGAATAGTCTGCGGAATCGGCGTGGCTATGCTGATACGCAATTTTATAACGGATTTTCTGCCGATAGTGATAACTCTTTCGCCGATGATAATAGCTTTTATCTTTTCCGGATTAGTAGGAATATTTTTCGGTTTTTATCCGGCGTATAAAGCTTCCATGTTAAATCCGATAGACGCTTTGCGCTTTGAATAATCTTATTTGCGCTTGATATAAGCTTCAAAGATTTTTAGTTAAAACTTTTTATAATTGATAAGTCCATACACCGCCGGAATTATCTTCATTACGCCCGCCTAAAGATAAACATATTTTCTTTGCTTCTTCCGTGCGCGCGATACATGATACCGTTGCGCCGGTAAAATGAAAATAATAACTTTGCAACGGCTTACTCGTGCCAGTGTGAAAAATTCTACGGACAACTAAAGTATCTCCGTTTATTTCATAAGAAAAATGGTTAAGAAAAAAGCAGGTCTCGCGAGGACACATACTATCATTAATGTTTTGCCAAGTAAAAGATATGTCTAAATCCTGTATAGTCGGCGAATCTATGCCTATTAATTTTGCTATTTGAGTTGCGGCAATTATAGTCCTGCCATTTTGTAAAGCTTCGGGCGCTCTGCTTTTTTCAACAGCATTCATATACATAGGCAGAGCAACGGCGGCAAGAATTCCGATTATAAGGACAACGACGAGAAGCTCAATAAGAGTAAAACCCGTAATTCTCAGACGAGAAAATATACGGGGGGGGGGGGGGGGGGGATTTTGGAAAATTTTTTTATGGGAATTTTTTTTTTTTTTGTTGGGGAATAATTTAATAGACCTTTTAAAAAATATATTTAAAAAAAAAATAAAAAAAAATT
>JAIRMX010000092.1 GCA_031258375.1 Elusimicrobiota bacterium
CGGGTTTGTTTTCTTCTCCTCATTCATCTATTTTATCATTCTTTCGCAAAAAGAAGACTTAGGAAGCCTCTTTCCTCTGCGGGCTTACGCCCGCAGTTTCTCTATGGTAGGTATGACAACTTTTTTCGTCGTCATACTCGCGCATACTTCTCTTTTTATTGTCATACCCCCGACGCAGGGTATCTTGTCATTATTATTTGCTTTAAGACAAACTAAACAAGACCATAAGAAGGCATTTGTATTGACGTTAAAATCAAATCAAAAAAACCATTGCGAGGTAGCGGGATAATAAAGATTTACAAGTAAACCTACGGCTAAAAACGGACCGTATGGAATGGTTGTGCCATTATCCAGAGGCTTGCGCAGCAATATCAAAATTCCAAAATAAAGAATACCGGTAAAAGAAGATATAATCAAAGTATTTATCACTCCGGCCCAGCCCGAAAGCGCGCCTATAGCTCCCATAAGCTTAATATCGCCGCCGCCCATAGCTTCTCTTTTGAATATCAGCAAACCTATCAAAGCAACAGCCCACATACCGAAAAAGCCCGCGCAACCGCCCCACAGAGAAGATAAAAATTTATCAAAAGGTTCCCCGAAAAAAGCCGGATTTAAAAAGCTGACGGCCAGCCCAAAAACTATAAGCCCGAGCGAGAATCTATCCGGTATAATCATATGTTGCATGTCTATCACGGACGATATTATAAGACAGTAAACGACAGTCAAAACGCAGGGCGTCCACCACGAAAGCCCTAATTTGTAAACAAAAAGCGACGTTATGACTGCGGTGAGTAATTCCACCAGAGGATATTGAATAGATATTTTGACTTTGCAGCCGCGGCATTTTGCGCCTAGCAGCAGCCAGCTCAAAACCGGTATATTGTCATACCATTTTATTTTCGAGCCGCATTTCGTGCAGGCCGAACCCGGCCATATTATCGAGAGTTTAAGCGGTATTCTGTAAATGCAAACGTTGAGAAAACTGCCAACTATAAGCCCAAATATAAAAGCGAAAATTAAAATGAATGCCGGCATAACTCAATAAATATTCGGGAGAACTTTGCAGTAATCTTTATCGGCAGGCTCATTAATGTAAATCCAGCCGCCGCTGCCGTCAAAAACTTCCGCGCGCGCGCCGTTTTTGACACGAGCGTTTTTTTTGCCGTCCGCGCCGTAATTATGGGGAATTTTTTCGAGATGTTCTTTTAACAACTCTTCCAGCGTGTCGGGGCAGCGCCCCTGATGGTCGCCGCGATATACGGCAATGGAATCCGTCAACTTTGAGTGATTCCTTGCGGAAATGCTTTTTTGCGCATTTTCTCTAAGATGCATTATTTTATAAATAGTTCCCCACCAAAGCAAAATTATCAATAATATTGCCACGGCAATTTCTATTCGGAAGATTTTATCTCTGTTTTTCATATTTGATTATACTTAAGCCGCTGCGCGCAATGTCCGATTTTCTTTATTGCTAAACTTGCCTTTATCAAACGTATTTATAATATGCGGATAAAGCGCGCAGCGGCAAATACTAAATAACTATTTCAAGTTCATAAGAACGTGAGAAATAACTTTCGCATCGCTGAGAGCAAACTTTATGCTTGCTTTTTCATTAGGGGTATGCGGGTTTTCATAAATTCTGCCGGCCACAACTGCGGATAAACCCAAAGCGCGCACGTATGCCGCAAAAGTCCCGCCTCCTATGCCGACGGTTTTTGGTTCTACGCCGCTTCCGTTGACTATTTTTACGGCGTCTATATAACACTTTACCATAGGATCGTCGGCAGGAGTGGCGGGAGAAGACATAAGCTGGTGCACGTCTATTTTAACCTGTACTTTAAACTCGTCCTCCACGCTCCCGACAATCCTGTCAATTTCCGCCCGAACATCGTTTACGTCATAACACGGCAGCACGCGGCAATCCATATAAAAAACGTCGGAACCGGGAATAATGTTTATACTTGGAACGTTGGCCTCTTTTTTTGTCGGCTCAAAAGTGCTGCAATCCGGGTCGAAAAGAGGATCTCTTTTATCAAATTTGGCATAAAGCGTTTCGCGCAGACGCAAAGCAAGCGCGGCGCCGGCTACAAAGGCGTTATTGCCGTCTGAAGGCCGCGAACCGTGCGCCTGTTTGCCCGCGGTAGAAAATTTAAGCCAGTATACCGATTTTTCCGCAATTTCTATGCCTTCGCTCTTGGGATCTCCGCTGTCCTGCACGATGAAAGAATCGTTTGCGCCGAATAAATCCCTGTGATTTTTTACCAAATATTTTATACCGTATTCGCTGCCGACTTCTTCGTCCGCAAGCAGCATAATTCCAAGATTAATCGGAGGTCTTTTGCCTAAATCCATCAACGCGCGCGCCGTCAAAAAAGCAACTACGACAGCCTGATTATTATCCTCGACCCCGCGTCCGTAAATCGTGTCGCCGTCGGCGTCCAAAACCATTTCAAAAGGATTTGTTTGCCAAAGGGATAAATCTCCTTCCGGCACAATGTCCGTATGCGCCATAAGCCACAAAGTTCTTGATTTGTCTTCCCCGTAATATTTCGCGATAATATTCGGGCGAATGCTGTTTTCGGCGGTTTTATCCGGAGCGTCAATACGAGTAATTTCGTCAAATTTTAATTTTTTAAGTTCGGCTTCAAGATATTTAGCTTTCTGATATTCGCCTTTACCGCCGGAAGCGGGGGAAATCGCCGGCAATTTGGTCATATTTTGCTGCAACTGCAAAACATAATCGCGCATGCCGTCAATTTCGTCAAATATTTCTTTTAAGTCGACTTTCTCGGACGTTTTCTGCATATGCATTCTCCTTATTTATTTTAAAACGGATTTGGAATGTCGATGAATTTGGTTTGCGCTTTAAAGCGTTTTTTTACATAACTTTCAAGCGCTTTAACGCCGAATATTTCAGAATTGTAATGCCCCATGGCGATAAAGTTAATTTTTGCCTCTCTGCAATATTCTACCACAAATTCGTCTCTGCTGCCGGTTATAAACAAGTCGACGCCGGCATCGGCGGCCTGCTCGAGCATGTCGTGAGCGCCGCCGCTGACAATTGCGGCGCGGTTTATTTTAGCGTTGCCGAACAACAAGCATTCTCCGTTTAGTTTTTTGCAAATCGTTTCAATATCCGCGGCGCGCTTAAAACCGCCCTTAAAACCTATGTCTTTTCCGCGATAATTACCGAAAGGAACTATATTTTTCAGACCGATAAATTTAGCTATTTGGGTATTATTGCCCACAATCGGATGGAAATCCAAAGGCAAATGATAGGCCGCTAAATTGATATCGTTTTTTATAAGAAATCTAACCCGTCCGCCGAAAACTCCGGTTATGCTTTGGGATTTATCCCAGATAAGTCCGTGATGAACTATTATCATATCCGCTTCGGCTTTCAGCGCGGCTTTAAACAAAGCCGTATGAGCGGATACTCCGAATATTATTTTTCTTATTTCATCTTTGCCCTCAACTTGCAAACCGTTATGTTCCGGCGCAGCGGCGACATTAAGATACTTGTTAAGAGCAGATATGATCTCATTACGGTAAAGCATATTTTATGTTATCATATTATTATGAATAAAGCATTAGTTTTCGCGTTTGCGTTGTGTTTGCCGATTTTTATAAATTCGCAAAATCTAATACAAAGAGCGCCTAGTATAAACGATAAAAAAGGCGCGACAAAAAAGTTTCCTTTGACGGTGGAATATCCTTGCGAAGGGCTTTCTTTTAAAGATTCTTATCCTAATATGTTTGTGTTCGGGCAGGTTAACCCGCCAAGCGGAAAACTCAAGATAAACGGCAAAGACGCGCAGATATACAAAACCGGCGCGTATATTTCCTTTATAAACACAATGGCCGGCGACTTCGACATAAATTTGGAGTTTGACGACGGCAACAAAATCCATCGTTATAAACGCTCTATCTTTATACCCGCTTTTGACTACAGGAAGTATATCGACGAATACGGTTTTGATTTAAATTATTCGCAACCGAAAACAAACTGGATTCTGAACGCGGGCGACAGCGCCGAGTTTATCGCCTACGGCACGCCGGGCCAGAAAGTTAAAATGACGCTCGGAAGAAAATTCAAAAGTATAGAGATGAGAGAATCTGCCTCCGAACCCGGCGTTTATAAAAAAACGGTCGTATTTCCAAATGATAAATTTATTAAGAAGCCGCTACGCGCGACTTACGTAATGTACGACGAGAACGGGCGGGAAAAAACCCGCGCTTCGTCCATAGGCTCGCTAAGAATATTGTCCAAAAGCAAAGCCGCTCGAACGGCAAAGGTTAAAATAGACGATGCCAGAATGAGAAAAGCCGCAAAACCGGGCAATAAAATAATTGACACAAGGCTTTTTGGAACGGTAAAAATAAACGCGGTTAAAGACGATTTTTACCGCGTGGCGTTAAATGAAAAGGATATCGGCTGGATAGAAAAATATTATCTTGAGCCAAAAGCGCGCTACGACTTGCCTCAAAATATTGTTTCTGAAATCTTTTCGGAAGCGGACGAGCGGAAAACCGTAATAACAATAAAAAACAGCGAAAAGGTAAGTTTTAAAATTCTGGAACTAAAAGATTCTTTTACGGTAATTCTTTATTATACGCATGCCCCAGACAACCGCGCTCAAGATATCAAGAACAGTTTTCTCGCGGAAAAAATAGAACTCGCGCAAGTCGACGGCAATACTCAGAAAATAACAGCGTTTTACCGGCCTAAACAGGTTTTGTGGGGATATGATTACGAATATAAAGATAATGATCTAATTTTCAGGCTTTACCATAAGCCGCGTTTTAATTTTACAAGAGAAAAGCCTCTAAAGAATTTGAAAGTTTTTCTTGATCCCGGTCATTCGCCCGTATCAATTTATAAATGCGAAGACGCGATAAGTCCTCTTGGGATACATGAATATTGGGCAAATTATAAAATAGCTTTGGCCGCGCAAAAAAGTTTAAAAGCTTTAGGCGCGGACGTAATCCTTTCAAAAACCGAAGACGAGCAGCTGACGCTGCTCCCGCGTTCGCAACGGGCGCGCAAGGCCGGCGCGCAAATTTTCATAAGCGTGCATAATAACGCTTTGCCCAATAATGTCGATCCGTTTGCAAAAGAGCGCGGTTTTGGAATGCATTATTATTACCCGCATTGCGCGGCTTTGGCGCGGGCTATGGACGAAAGTTATAAAAAAAATATTCCGCTGATATCCGAAGGCATAATACAAACGGATCTTTCCGTAACGCGCAATTCGCCGCAGATACCGGCAATTTTAATAGAAAACCTTTATATGCTGCTGCCGCAACAGGAAGAATTGCTCTTGCAGGAAAAATTTATCGATAAACTCGGCGCGGCAATAGCGCAGGGCATTGTCAATTTTGTCAATCCAAAAGCGGCCAAACTTCCTAATTTCGGAATTCCAACGCTAAAAAACGTAGCGACGAAAAAACCGAAAAGACAAAATTTGTCCGCAAAAGTTAAACAAACCTCTAAAGTTAAACGAACCGCGCAAAAACAAAAATAATTTTTGAAATATTTTGCAAATTTGCTAGAATGATATAAGAAGTTTTTATATAAGCCGCATATATCGTATCGCAAAATTTTGCCGGGATGCTGGAATGGTATACAGGTTAGTCTCAAAAACTAATGCCCTCAAGGGCTTGAGGGTTCGAGTCCCTCTCCCGGTACCACTTTAGAAAGAATTGACAATAGATACTTATAATAAATATGTTTTTAATACGTTGCAATATTATATGGAACTTATCTAATTGATTTCTTTTAAAATTTGAGATCTTAAGAAAAATTAATTATTGATGATATGTGGAAATGCCAAAAAGACCATTATATCCTAATATATTGGTCTTGTTGCACAATTAGGTAAAGAAGCTGCCCAAAGCACAACACAAACCATAACAGCTCTCCAACTATTCTCTAAACTGCGTATTTTGGCAGTCCCAGCTTGTTAGATCTATTTATCAAACTAGCCCTTATACACTGTTCCGTATACTGCCACTCTTCTCTACGAGATTTTAGACTGCTCCCAAATATCCTCTTTAATCGGTAAAAGCTGTTTTCCACTATACTCCTGCGATTATATCCTATCTCCTTCTCCAAATACCTTAAAGCCCGAACTGTCTAGTAAGAGCACTATGCCTTTTTCTTTTCTCTGCTTAATCCTATTACAATATTTTACTT
>JAIRMX010000093.1 GCA_031258375.1 Elusimicrobiota bacterium
CGGGTTTGTTTTCTTCTCCTCATTCATCTATTTTATCATTCTTTCGCAAAAAGAAGACTTAGGAAGCCTCTTTCCTCTGCGGGCTTACGCCCGCAGTTTCTCTATGGTAGGTATGACAAAATCAAACAAGAACGGCCGTTATTTTTGAGCCTTTTCCACTAACTCAAAAAAAAGCCGTGGTTTCCCGTCCTTGCAGACGGGAAACACTCGGCGTAAGATATCGGGTCTGCAATTCCCAATACCTTACACCCTGATAACGAGCTGCTTTTGGACTTCAAGAGTGCCTTTGATATCTCAAAAGCTCTTCCCGTTCTTCACAGGATTCCAAAAATAGTATCAAATTCTTATAAGTCAGTTTGTTTTTGGCTTAAATATAACGATTCGGTTTCCTTTTATTTCTTGTTTAATTTGTTATACAGTAAATCAACTCCTTTGTTCAATTGAATATAGACATTCTTTCGTTTTAGTCCGGATCTCTGCCGTCATTTGTAGGCAATGCTAAAAAAACACACATAGATAAAAAAGAAGTCTTTGAACATAAACAATATTATCGACAAATAAAGCATTTCTATTGATTTTGAGTAACAGTATGTTTTTCTGGTAAGCCTTGCTAAGGAATATCTTAGTCTTTTGTCTGTTCCCTCTGCCGTGTATGCGTGAGCCTTCCCTCTTATAAATAATACCTTATAGTTTTGCGCTATCTCTACTGGATATCCTAGTTTATCGCTCCTTGTATAATTACAGCCGCATTCTTTGCATTTATATCTTTGCTTTCATAAACCTATGCTTCACTTTCATATCGCTTCCGCATTTGGGACATCCTTTCATAATATTACTCCCTCTCGTTTTTTAAATCTTTATATTATTTTTCATTATGTATACCCTTTTAGCATTGCCCAGTTTTTATTTTTAATACTTCAACAACGATTAATTTGATAAAATAAATTTTATGCCAAGAACTAAAGGAATACAAACAATAGCGACGAACAGAAAAGCCTATCACGAGTATTTTATAACGGATACTTTTGAAGCCGGCCTTGAACTGCTCGGCAGCGAAATAAAGTCAATTCGCCTCAAAGAATGCAGCATTGAAGCCACTTACGTGCGTTTTGACAAAGGGCAGGCTTATGTTTTCAATATGCATATAAATCCTTATGTGTTTAACACGCATACTACGCTTGACCCGACTCGAACGCGCCGCCTGCTGCTGCACGCTAAAGAATTAAAAAAACTAATAATGTATTGCGATATTAAAGGCCAAACCATAATACCTTTGGAAATTTATCTCAAAAACGGATGGGCAAAAGTAAAAATAGGGCTGGCAAAAGGCAAAAAGTTATACGATAAGCGCGAAACTATTAAAAAGCGCGACCTGTCGCGCGAGGCGGAGCGGGGTTTTAAAAACAAAATAAAATTTTAGGAGGCCGCATGTCAAAAAAAATTAAAATATTGGCCAAAGGTCCTTATTTAGTCAGCGCGGACATACCTTTAAAAAAGAATTCCATACGACCCGGCGATGATGGTATTTCCGAAAGCTGGATGGAAGACAAAACATACGATACCGCCGGCAAAGCTTATAGTTTGTGCCGATGCGGCCGCTCTGTAAAAAAGCCTTTTTGCGACGGCGCGCATACCGCAGTAAAATTTAACGCTTCCGAGACGGCAGACAATAGGCCTTACGACGAAACCGCGGTAATTTACGAAGGACCGCGCGGGAATTTAATGGATAGGGAAGATCTTTGCGCAGTAGCAAGATTTTGCGACGAAGGCCTTCAAGCATGGAATTTGATTAAAACAAATAGCGAAAAAAACTTTAAACTCGCCGTTAAAGAAGCCTGCAATTGTCCGGCAGGCCGTCTTACCGTAGTAAAATACGGCAAAAAAATAGAACCGGATTTGCCGCAGGAAATCGCCTTGATTGAAGACCCGGCAAAAAAACACCGCGGCCCGATTTGGGTTAAGGGCGGCATAGAAATTGAAGGAGCGTCTGGCGTGAAGTATGAGAAGCGAAACCGCGTTACTTTATGCAGATGCGGCAATTCCTCAAATACTCCTTTTTGCGACGGTACTCATCTTGCCTGTCCGCATATGAAAGGCGAGGATTAATATTTTCACTTGTCCGTTATATTATAAACAAATACTCATTATGAACTGGAAAATAAATTATGAAATCATATACCGAATATATCACGATTAATACCGAAAAACGATATCAAATAGTAAATATTACGCGTCAGGTTGAAACCGCGTTAGAAAAGAGCGGCGTAAAAGAAGGCTTATGTCTTATAAACGCAATGCATATAACCGCGAGCGTATTTGTCAATGACAACGAAAGCGGATTACACGCAGATTTCCTAAAATGGACTGAAGAGCTTGCGCCTTACAATATCGCAAAATATAAACATAACTTGACTGGCGAAGACAATGCCGACGCGCATCTTAAAAGAACTATAATGGGGAGGGAGGTTGTCGTTGCAATTACAAACGGCGAGCTTGACTTTGGTCCGTGGGAAACGATTTTCTACGGAGAGTTTGACGGGCAGAGAAACAAAAGAATTTTAATAAAAATCATCGGGGAATAGTTCTTTTAAGAAGAATGCATAATGCTTGTTGTCATATCCGAATGTTTTAGTCGTGTACGGGTATCTGTTCTTTTTAGATTCCCGAAATCCTTGATTACAGACTTCAAGGACAGGCTTTTTGGCAATGACAGCGTTAAAACCCCTCATCCTGCCCTCGCCGGCAATGGATTGGATATTATTTAAACATATAATAAGAAAAAATAAGTCTAATATGCTAATACCGTCAATTTAATAATATCTTGAAATATGATAAAAAATATTATTCTAAATACGGTGGAAGCATGGTTTTTATAAACAAAAACAACGCTACAGATGTAGATATTGCGGCGTTGTTTTTGTTTTAGAAAAGAGTTGCATGCAGAGACTATTCTTTTGGCAAGCGGATTTTTTTCATTTGATATATTTTATCAAATTAG
>JAIRMX010000045.1 GCA_031258375.1 Elusimicrobiota bacterium
ATTTTCCTCATTCGACGCGATAAAGCAGTGTAATCCGGCAGCTGCCGCTTAACTCCCATATTCAACAGTACATTACCCGCAAAACCGCTGCTCTGACGCAGCGGCAGGCGAAATAGTTCTCTTAATGTTAATATAAGTTCGATTAAGCTCTCTCTATACACTTGCGGATGACCCGCTTTATGTGTTTTGCGAGATTTGCGGAATGCTTTCTTAGAGCTATTGCCTCAGATATGTAAACAGAGATATTCCCGCGTGCTGCCAGAGCTTTGTTGTATTCTGACCAATTTATTATTGTTTTATTGGACTTAGGATCTCTTCTTTTGCTGTTATTCTTTTGAGCAGTGTTTATTTTTCTTTTCATATACTAAAAGTATACGCTGCTCACTTTCCTTTTGTCTCCTAATTGTGTAGCAAGACCTTTTTTCTTATTCATTACCCAAAATGCCAACGAGTTTTTGCGCCTGTTCGGTGGCGGAATTTAAAATATCGGTAAGTTTTCTGCGGGCGTCTTCTATATCGTCGGTCTCTCCGACCCAGACCGGCTCGCCGTAAACTAAAGCGCATTTGCCAAAAGGCAGCGGTATTTGAAATTTATCCCAAGAATTAACGGTAATTTTACGACTGCATGCAACGCCGGCTGGAATTATCGGCAAATGCGTTTTTTGCGCCAAATAAATTATACCCGATCTGCCATTGTAAACCGGCCCGCGCGGTCCGTCGGGAGTAATCGCGGGACTGTAACCGGCTTCCGATATGTCCATAAGCCCGCGAAGCGCGCTGTATCCGCCGCGGGTAGTGGAGCCGCGCATTGCTTTCATTTTAAATTTCGGAAGCGTGCGCGCTATATATTCGCCGTCTTTGCTCATGCTTACAAGCACGCAGATTTTGCCTCTGTTGCGATAAGGATACAACAAAAACAACTGCTGGTTATGCCAAAAAGCGTATATAACGCGCTGCTTTGCGTCAATTTCCATAGCGGACTCGCTGCCCGAGTATATAAATTTTGTAAAAAATCCGACAAAATGTAAATAAAACGACGCCAAACTTGCCACTATGCGATATTTCATATTCGGCTTTTTTTGTTCGCTGATTTTGAGCATATTTTGCACTGTTATTCCTTAATAGCGGGATATTATATTTTATCAAATAATTATACGGTAATTTATTATATAATTTGGAATATAGAGGGTTTTTCGGTATTTATAAAGATTTAATTGATACGATTATATGAGGGCGGCGTTTTGCAATTTGTTTTAAGGATTACAGCGTCAATACGCCTGCAAATTAAGGTCTAAAAGCGTTATATTCAGCGAAGTATTATCTATACTATGCGAGGGAAATAAAATGATAACTTTTATTTTGTCTTTAATTATTCTAATCGGCGGCTATTTAATATACGGCGCTTTTGTCGAAAAAATTTTCGGCGCCGACGCAAACCGCCAAATGCCTTCAAAAACGTGTTATGACGGCGTGGATTATGTTCCTTTAGACTGGAAAAAAATTTTTCTTATTCAATTTCTTAACATAGCCGGGCTTGGCCCTATATTTGGCGCCGTAATGGGCGCAATATTCGGGCCTGCCGCATTTTTATGGATTGTGTTTGGCAGTATCTTCGGCGGCGCCGTTCACGACTATCTTTCGGGAATGATTTCCGTCAGAAATAAAGGCATGAGCCTGCCCGAGCTAGGCGGTCAATATTTGGGGATATATTTTAAAAATACTATGCGCGTTTTTACGGTGGCGGTTATGGTTTTGGTGGGCGCCGTTTTTATTGCCGGACCGGCGAAACTTTTGACCAATCTAGCTTCCGGCAATTTAAGTTATACTTTTTGGTGCGTGTTGGTTTTTATTTACTATGCTTTGGCGACTCTGCTTCCCGTTGATAAAATTATAGGCAAGATATATCCGTTTTTCGGATTTGCGTTACTTTTTATGGCTATTGGAGTTTGCCTTATGATCTTTTTAAATAATCCGCCCATACCGGAAATATCTTTTGCCAATTTGCGCAATATGCATCCTGATCCTAAACATTATCCGATATTTCCAATGATGTTTATATCTATTGCCTGCGGGGCGGTATCCGGCTTTCACGCGACTCAGTCGCCTATGATGGCGCGCTGTTTGCAAAATGAAAAACAAGGCAGGAGAGTTTTTTACGGAGCGATGATTGCGGAAGGCATAGTCGCTTTAATTTGGGCCGCGGCGGCCATGAGTTTTTTTGGCTACGTCGGAGGCTTACAAGAATTTTTAAAGAATAATGGAAACAATGTCGCTGTGGTGGTGGATAAAATATCTTACACCTGGCTTGGCAAAATAGGAGGTTTGCTGGCGATAATCGGCGTAATTGCCGCGCCTATCACTTCGGGTGATACGGCGTTTAGAGCTGCCCGTTTAATTATTTCCGATTTATCCGGATATACTCAAAAACCCCTGCTTAACAGAATTTTTGTCGCAGTGCCGTTATTTATAGTAGGATTTATTATTTTGCAGGTTAATTTTGACGTTTTATGGCGTTATTTCGCATGGGCAAATCAAACTTTAGCCGCTTCGACATTATGGTTAATAACGGTTTATCTGGCGCGTAATAATAGGAATTTCTGGATATCTTTAATACCGGCTTTATTTATGACATGCGTAGTCGTTTCTTATATAATAATCGCGCCGGAAGGATTTAAACTGCCTCTTTGCGCAGGCGTGAGCGCAGGGATTGCCGCGACTTTATTATTAGCTTTTTACTTTATTATTAAGCTGAGGAAACGAGAACATAGTCTTGACTAAACCGCTGCAATCAAAAATATCTTTAATTTAAATAACGGCATATCATTCGCGAGAAGGAGATAAAGGAGTATTCTCTTTTGGCGGGAGAGGAATAAAACTAATGCTTTTCCCTCTCTGTTATACCCGTGAAAACGGGTATCAATTTTAACAGCTTTAAATTGAATTCCCGTCGGAGTTTATCCTCAAGTGTTTTAATCGGGAGCGGGAATTGTTCTATTTCTTCAAGCCGTATTTTATATCGTCAAGCTGCTCGTCTAACATTTCTTCATACGTTTTGCGCCTTCTGATAACTCTAAAAACTTTGCCTTCAACCAATACTTCAGGCGCAAGCGGGTGATAATTGTATATTGAGCTCATGCTCGATCCGTAGGCGCCGGCTCCCATAATTGCAACAAATTCACCGCGTTTAAGTTCGGGCAAAAGCCTTTCTCTGCCAAAAATATCGCTGCTCTCGCAAACGTCGCCAACAATATCTACTTTGTTAACGGGTCTGTTCCACTTTATGCACGGTAATATTTCATGCCATGCGTCATGATAGAGGGCGGGGCGCATAAAATCATTCATACCGGCGTCAATAACAAGGATTTTTTTACTGCCGATGTTCTTATTATAGAGAACTTTTGACACAAGCACGCCGGCATTGGCCACAAGCCTGCGGCCCGGTTCTACAATAATATTTTTCTTAAAGCGTTTGAAATAGGTGTCAATAAGTTTCGCATAATCCTTTGCCGCAACAGCTTTGTCTTTTTTATAATTATATACCACGCCCAAACCGCCGCCCAAATCTATATTTTTTATTATAATATGTTCCTTCTCAAGTTGATCAATCCACTTAGCAAGTTTCTTAAAAGCTTGTTCAAAAGGTTTCAAACTCATTATTTGAGAACCGATATGAATGGAAATACCCTTAATCATTACGCCGTTCATTTGAAAGGCTTTTTTATAAAGCCTTAATGCTTCCGGCCACGCAACGCCAAATTTATTTTCCGCCTTACCCGTGGTAATTTTTTTATTAGTTTTTGCATCCACATCAGGGTTTATTCTTATACCTATATTGGCGCGCGTTAAGGTTTTGATGCCGATTTGATTAATAGTATCGAGTTCTTCTTCAGATTCTATATTTATCTGTTTAACGCCGTATTGCATTGCCAAAGTAAGCGCGTTTATAGTTTTACCCACGCCGTTAAAAACTATCTTTTCCGCAGGAATACCACATTTTAGAGCAAGCATAAGCTCGCCCCTTGATGTAACGTCCGCACCGCAACCCTGCTCTGCTAATAATTTTACGATTGCCATATTTGAATTTGCTTTTACAGCATAACATATCTCTGCTCTAGGCAAAGCTTTTTTTAGTTCCCCATAATTAGCAAGAAGAACCTTTTTACTATAGCAATAAAAAGGCGTAATAAACTCGCTTGCAAGTTCTTTAACATTTACGCCTTCCATGTGTAAAAAATTTTTTTCATAATTCAATCCCATACGTATTTTCCTCTTTGTGTTAAATTTTCTATTTATTTCTAAATTCTATATCATTTTTTTGGAGTTGTATATCTTTTTTTTGAAAAAACCAAATTATTCCAATCATTTAATCCAAATTTCAACTTCTGACTTCGGCGTCTTTTGGCATTCCCGCGCGGAGTTATATGCCAATGAATACGGCAACGCACATAAAGAAATTTTGGACATTCTCGTGGGAATGTTTGTCATAGCAATAAGTTCGCTTATGCTAAATTAAGCACCGAGAAATAAAAAAATAATTTTGATATAATGATTATTATAATTTATACTTTAACAAACAAATTTATGTTTTCGACAAACAAAACTTTTTATATGAAAAACAAAAAAAATCTTTTAGGAAGAGAGTATCTGTCTGTCTGTCTGTCTGTCTGTCTGTCTGTCTGTCTGTCTGTCTATAAACTAATTTCTGGTTTTATTTTTAACTTCTTTACTCAACCCTCACCCCCGATTACAAATTTCGGGGACAGGCTCTGCGCGCTTTGCGCGCCTCCTCTCCCCTGTGTAGTTTCCTTAATTCGTTGACAAAAATAAGTAAAAATAAAGAGAGGTAAAAAACTTATGGAGGTCAACGATGCCACACAAGATATTCAGTTATGATCGCACTAGCGGGCGCGAACGTATAAAGCTATTGAAGTACACGATGAGACAATATGAACTAGGGGGTGTTGACACTAGCGCAACAAAATCATACTAAAGGCAAAATACACAAAACTTATAAAAATTATGTCCAGCTTGTCATATCTTGTAAAAATCT
>JAIRMX010000059.1 GCA_031258375.1 Elusimicrobiota bacterium
GGAACAGTGTATAAGGGCAAGTTTAATAAATAGATTTAACAAGCTGGGACTGCAAAAATACGCAGTTTAGAGAATAGTTGGAGGGCTGTTATGGTTTGTGTTGTGCTTTGGGCAGCTTCTTTACCTAATTGTCCAACAAGACCTCAAGACTATAAAATGCTTTCCAATAATATTTTATTTCCCAGCGCGATAAGTATAAACCCGCCGATAAATTCCACCGCCACGCCGAATTTGCCGCCGAGTTTTTGCCCTAGGGAAAACCCGGCCGCCGTAGCCGAAGTTATAAAGACAGTAAGCACGGCTAAAACTTTTATAAGCAAAACTTCGTAAAGCGCGAGCGATACGCCCGCCGCAAACACGTCTATATTTGTCGCCAGCGCGAGAGTGATAATAGTTTTCAGCGGCAGCGCTTGCGTCTTCACGCATTGC
The DNA here is from genome assembly GCA_031258375.1 of Elusimicrobiota bacterium. Classification (GTDB taxonomy): domain Bacteria; phylum Elusimicrobiota; class Elusimicrobia; order Elusimicrobiales; family Elusimicrobiaceae; genus Proelusimicrobium. The sequence continues at coordinate 430 of JAIRMX010000059.1, forward strand.
GGAATTTTTTTGATTTTTGCGCTGGCTTCTTTCAACATTTTTACGCCGATATAGCATAATATCAAAAAAGCAGCCCAGTGATCCCAGCTTGCAATTATATTTCGCAGCTCGACGCCGCAAATCCAGCCGATTATCATGCAAACTATTCCGGCAAATGCAAACGCCGCTGCGACTTTTGCTATTTGCGCAAAAGTATATTTTTTGTCGCTGGAGCCTATTGCGGCTGCCACCGCCATATTATCCATTGATAAACTTACGCTAATTAAAATGATTTCAAGCGTGTTCATAGGTATATATTTATGATATCATTTATATAATGAAATCTTTAAAAGAGTTTTACAAAGTAGGTATGGGGCCCTCAAGCAGCCATACTATGGGGCCGCGCAAAGCCGCGGAAATTTTCAGCTCGAAAAACCCTAACGCGAAATCGTTTAGAGTTCATTTGTACGGCTCTCTCGCTTACACGGGAAAAGGGCATTTGACCGATATAGCTATAACCGGCGGCATGGAGCCAAAACCCGTAAGCATAGTATGGGAAGAAACCCAGAGTCTAGCGCGCCATCCAAACGGCATGAAATTTGAAGCGCTGGACGAGAAAGAACAAATTCTTAACGATTGGATTGTTTACAGTGTCGGCGGCGGAGATATAAAAGACGATAAGGATTTTGACGTGCAGCCGCCCAGCATTTATCCGCTGACAAAAATGTCCGACATACTTGCATATGCAAAACAAAATAGAATCAGCCTTTGGGAATATGTCGAAGAAGTAGAGGGACAGCAAATTTGGGATTTTCTGTCGGATATTTGGAAGGAAATGCAGCATGCTATCAAGCGCGGTTTGGATAAGCGCGACATTCTGCCCGGCGCGTTGCAGCTTGAGCGCAAAGCGCGGCGTTATTTTAAAGTTGCCGACACGGCGCCGCGTTATGTGCGCAGAACGCATAAATTATTTTCTTACGCATTAGCCTGTTCGGAAGAAAACGCGGGCGGAAACCGCGTTGTAACCGCGCCTACGTGCGGCTCTTGCGGAGTGCTGCCGGCGGTGCTTAGAATTTCAAAAGAAATTTTTGAAATGGACGATACTCCTATAATCCGCGCGTTGGCCACCGCGGGGCTTATAGGCAATTTGGCAAAAACGAACGCTTCAATATCCGGAGCCGAAGTCGGCTGTCAAGGCGAGATAGGCGTTGCCTGCGCCATGGCCGCGGGAGCGGTTTGCCAGCTTGAGGGGGGCAATAATCATCAAATAGATTACGCGGCGGAAATGGGGCTTGAACATCATCTGGGCTTGACTTGCGATCCCGTCGGCGGTTATGTGCAAATACCGTGCATAGAGCGAAATCCGCTGGCGGCGTCGCGCGGGATTTTTCTATTGCAAATCTATATTGCGGCCACGCAATTGCGGCAAGTATGCCGATGATTAGCACGACAACCAACAATTCTATTAACGTGAAGCCTTTTTTGTTTTTCATAATTTCCTCTTTATTTTTTTATTTTATACAACGCAGATCCCCGATTAGAGCATTCGGGAATGACGCCTTTGGCGTCAGCTTTTTTTGGCCGATAAAAAACGGCCGTTATATTTGAGCTATATGTAGTAACCCAAAATATAACAGCCGTGGTTTCCCGTCCTTACGGACGGGAAACGCTCGGCACAAAACATCGGGATTATAAGTTCCGATATTTTGTGCCTAATAACGAGCTGTTTCTGGAGTTCGACTGTGCTTTTGATTTCTCAAAAGCTCTCCCTGTTCTTCGCAGGGTTCCAAAAACAGAATCAAATTTTTATAAGCCGATTGTTTTTTTACTCTTCTGTCACCCTGAATTTATTTCAGGGTCTGTCGTTTACTGCAGATGTTGAAACGAGTTCAGCATGGCAAATTGAGAGTCCCAAACAATCCCGTATTAAAACCTTACGGGACATGATTCAGATGACGATTTGTTGTTTTCGGCTTACATTAACAGCCAAATCACCTCATTTCTATTATTTACTTTTATTATACAAATTTTATATCCTGCACAACTCTTTGATATAATTTGGCAATGCGAAGATAGAAGAGAATTAGAGGGCATGATTTATAATTATAAATCAAATTCAATGTAAGTCCAAGCTCCTGAACCATAAGGTTTAGTAGGGTTTTTGCCGCCAAGCGCAATGCACAATTTTTTTGATTTTTCAATGGAATCGATTCTGTTCCATGCGTGGCATTTTATCGAGCCTTTCTTAAAAAATATTTCATAATCTATACTTTGCTTTTTATTTCCATATCTGCTTCTGACGTAGATTTCCTTGCTTTTAGGGCGCATACTTATATCAAAATTTTCCATAACAATATTTGCCTGAGCGTTATTATTATTATTAAAACTTACTGATGGAAATGAAATATCTAACTCATCTGCGTTCATTGCCCATTCATCATGGATTAAATTATAATGCTCCTGAGCTGTATATGCAGCTTTACCAAGAGTAAACGCCTCTGAAGCGCGAGCTTTCATTACAACAAACTGATATTTAGGCAAAGCAATGGCGGCGAGAATAGCGATTATTACAACTACTACAAGAAGTTCAATTAATGTGAAGCCTTTTTTCTTTTTCATAATTTACCTCTTTGTCTTTTTCTCCCTTTTGTAAAGGGAGTGTCGCTTTAGCGGCGAGGGATTTAATACTAGCTTTAAAACGGCTTATATTAAATCTCTCTTCCGACTTAAGGACTAAAGTCCTTAAGTCTCCTTCTCTCTTTTCGAAAGAGAGAAAATAACTGCTTTTTGTCCAATAAAAACGGCCGTCATATTTGAGCTATTGACGGTAACCCAAAATATAACAGCCGTGGTTTGCCGCCTTACGGCGGCAAACACTCGGCACAAAACAATTCGGTAGCTACCCATACTGTTTTGTGCCTGATAACGAGCTGCTTTTGGACCGTCAATAGCTTTTGATTTCTCAAAAGCTCTCCCTGTTCTTCGCAGGGTTCCAAAAACAGAATCAAATTTTTTTACTACTTTCCAACTTTAATACTAACTTTAGTATATCAATGCCATTTAAGTTATTGTAGCTCCTTTTTTGATAAAAAGCAAACATTTCTTATGCTTTCATTGGCAAAAATGGCGTAATGATTGATTTTATGTGCAAAAATCGTTGGTTTTGTAAAAAATATTTATATTTTTATAAAATTTTATTGAACTTAGATTACTATATTGTTAATTCTTTCTTTTGCAGACTGGGAAGTATTGACAAGTAAAGTCTTTAGTGATTTTGCGGGGTATATTTCTCTGACAACTTCCGCATATTTTTGAAGTTGATTTTTGTTTTCGGCATTATTATAATCGGAGCTTTTAAAATCCGCTATTATCATCTCCTCATCGGAAATAATCAGCTTATCAAGCCTAAAAGTTTGGCCTTGCGCGCCGACGATTTCAAACTCGTTAAAAGTTTCCGCCTCTGCGTAATTAAACAAATTTAAAATATCTTTATCTTCAAATAATTTTTTAAGTTCGTCAAAAAGCCATGAAGTGTCTTCGTTTGCGAATTTTATTTTTGCCGCGCCGCAGGCGGTTTTAATTTCCGCCGCGATGTTTTTATTTTTCAAAGAAATAATTGTGGAAAGCGCGTAATGCAAAATATTTCCGCGCTTGCGCGCTTCGTTAAGCGCGGGATTGATTTTTTTGTCGGCGCGGATATTTTCAAGCATATCGCGGTAACCGCTTTTTATATTATCTTTTATTAAAGGCTCGATTTCCTTTTCCCCAAGTTCGTATTTCTGTTTTTGCCCGCTTATTAAACTTTCAGAGCCGATTAAAAACCGCGCTTTATTAACGCTGTTTTTTGATTTTGCGGGGAGTACGGCATAAAGCTCATATTCCGCCCGCGTAAGACCTACATACATAACGTTTAGCTCGGAAAGCAGATAGGCTGTACTTTTTTGTTCTCTCAATTTTTTCGCTTTATCCGAAAAATTTTCCACTTTGGAAGAAATTTTTAAAAGTTTTATATCCTCGCCGGAATCGTCAAAATACGGACCGTTATCTTCGTCTTCCATAAATAATAAAAACGGAATAATGACAACGGGAAACTGCAGACCTTTCGCGCCGTGTATAGTCATAACTTTAACCGCGTCGGGAATAGAACAGCTTATATAAAGAGATTTGTCATTATCTTCCAGCCTGCCGAAATACGAGAGGAAATTTCTAAGGCCGCAATCGTCGGTTTCAAAAGTCTTTATAAGTTCTAGAAAACGTATTAGAAAAAGTTTGCTCTGGGGGAAATTTTCAATAATTTTAAATTTTTCAAAAACGCTTAAAACAAGTTCGTACACCGGGATAAAGCCGGCCTGCACGAAAAATTTTTCAAAATATTCCCGCCAAATATCAGGATATTTTTCCCTAAACTGTTCGTAAATATTTTCTTTTCTGCCCCGCTCGATTAAAAAAGCGGAAATTTCCGTCTTGGACGCCAAAGATATTTTTTCAAAAATATCGCCGGTGATAAACGAAGACAAAGCCAAATCGTCCGCAGGAGAATCTACAAAGTTAAGGAAAGAAATTATTTGTTTTATAAAACCGTTATTTCTTATGTTTAACGTTTGCGTTGATTCGACGGCAATCCCTCTCTCCAGCAGCCAAGAGCTTACGGTTAAAACGTCTTTGTTCCTTCGGCACAGAACGGCAATGTCGGAAAGTTTAAATCTTTTGTCCACATCTGAAAGATGTTGGAGAAATTTGTTTTTTATTTCTTCGTTTTCATTTTCACAATCTTTATCTATCGCCGTAATTTCAACATATCCGCCCCGGTTGCCGCTTAAACTTTCCTGCGAGGCGCCGTTATAAGCCGAAATAAATTTAGCAAAATCATATTCCCCCTTTTTCTTTTCGTAAACCTGCGCCAGAAAACTGCATATATTTTCTTGAGAGAAAATTTCATTATTAAAATCAACTATAGCCTTTTGGCTTCTGTAATTAGTTTTGAGAATTCTTTCTTCGGGCGCTGTATTAAACTCGTATTTTGCGGTATCAAAAATCTCGGAATTGCCTCCGCGAAAATTATATATCGCCTGCTTGGCGTCGCCCACGTAGAAAAACGTTCCGCCCGTCGCAATGCTTTCTTCCAAAAATCTTTTTATGCCCGCCCATTGGATGGTATTCGTATCTTGAAATTCGTCGATTAGAAAATGCCTGTATTTCTCGGACAGTCTGTAATACACTTCCGGCATAATGGCATCGTGCTTATTGAAAAAATCGACGGTTTTTTTATTTATTTCGTTTATAAAAACTATCTCGTCTTTTTTTGCCTGTTCGCCGAATTCTTCCGCTACTTTGGCGTAAATCTCGGCGTAAATATTATAATAGTTATTAACGCGAAAATCGCAAAGCCTGCCTATATTCGTATTAATATCCGCCCAAAGTTCTTCCGCTTGAGGATTTGCCGACGGATTTTTGCCTTTGTATTCGAGCGTGGAATAGGAAAATCTGTTTGGAATATCAAAATAATAAAATAGTTTTTCTCCTTCGCTTAGAGCTTTTTCAACGGCTTTGGCATAACGCGCGTCCACGTCTTTTAATTCGGGCAAGATTTCGGCAAATGCTTTGATTTGCGCCATTATATTTTTTGTTTGCTCCATAACGGCGGCTTGATAATCGGCTTTGTTTAGTGAAATTTTTTTGCCGTTATTTGAGGCCTTGCTGAAAACTTCTTCGATTGCTTTATAAATATCGTTCTTTGCTATCCAATCGCCCCTTTGGGAATTAATAAAATATTGATTGAGATATTCTCTCAGTAATCCTCGCATCGTTAAAGACGCTTTGCGCAAAAAAGCGGACAACGCAAAATCTAAATTTTCTGAGTAATCAATCTCCACCGTAAAATTCGGCGATATGTCTATATTCATTGCGCAGGCTTTAAGTATGCGGTTTTTGAAACTGTCAATGGTGCTGACGTTGAAATTATCGTAGTTGTTTAATATATCGTCCAGCACGGATAAACTTCTTTTTGACAATTCGTCCTTTGACAAATTAAAATCGGAAAAGAACTCCGTACTGTTTTTATCATTTGCCTTTAAAGCCGCTTTTTTCAAATAATCTATAATGCGTCTTTTCATTTCAAAAGCGGCTTTGTTGGTAAACGTGACGGCAATAATATTTTGAATGCGGGCATCGTTGTCTTTATCAAGCAAAAGCGATAAATATCTTTTGGCAAGATTATAAGTTTTCCCCGAACCGGCGGACGCCTGCATTGAAATAATTTGCGGAGTTTGCGGTTTCATAATTAATTTAGAGGTTTCCTCAGTATTCACTTCTCTTAGAGCAAATTATAAATATACGAATTTTTCGGATAAAAATAATATGCGGATACCTATATTTTACATAAAATATTGGATATAATTATATAAAAGGGAACAGAGGAAATAAAATGACTATTATAGACGCGGTTATGCTCG
>JAIRMX010000062.1 GCA_031258375.1 Elusimicrobiota bacterium
CAATATTTTCAAAGTTCGCGCTGATTTCTCTAACCGCGCCGTAAAGAGCGGATTCGGCGGAGAGATGTTCCTTTTTTATTTTTTTGATAACGCTGTCGGTTAAAAGAGGATCTTTTAAAATAAGCTTATGCGCTTCCATAAGACGAGCGTAATTCTCTCCGAATAATTCCTTTACTTTTGCTTCTCCCCTATTTAAATCTTCAAGCGTGCGCTCTACCGCCGAAGTATAGCGGTGAATTTCCCATTTTATCGCGAAAACCGGTATTTTTGAATTTTCAAGAGCAACGCTGTCTGGTTTTACTACAAAAGCGGGGCCTATGGCTATACCCGGACTTGCTGCTATGCCTTTTATCGTATGCATTAATATCTGCCCTCTTCCTTATAAATTTTCTTTAAAACGTTTCTTACGGCCTCGGCCGCTTCTTTTTCGTCGGGGCCGCTCACGCGCAGGGTTATCACGCTCCCGCATTCTGCGGCTATCATCATTATTCCCATAATGCTTTTAGCATTGATTTCCATACCGTCTTTAGAGATAAAAATATCGCTTTTAAACTTTCCCGCTTCCTGCGCGAGAAGCGCTGCGGGGCGGGCATGTATGCCAAGTTTATTTTTGATTTTTATATCTTCGCTTATCACTATTTATCCCCTGTATTTTCCTAATCCAAAAATGACGCCGCCGCAAATATAGCGCTGGCAAGCAGATAAAGAACGACGTTTGGAATATGGAACTTGCGCATAAGCACGCTCATAAACATAAACGCCACCAAAAGAGAAACGCCTATTATATATTCCGCACCCGTATTCAAAGCGGCGGCTCTGGAATAAAGTCCCAAAAAAATTACTATAATCACACAAATCTGACCCGATATTTTAAGCGCGTATATCATTTTATTCCAATTCACCCGTATAAGACCGTAGAAATTATTTTCGTTGCCATTGTATCCGTCTTTAAGTCCCTTAAGACGCACAAATACCGCCGGAATATTGTAAGCAAGCAGAGAAAGAGCCAAGCCTGCGGCGCATATTGCGGTTAAATTATTATCCGTGAAATTATAAGAACAAATCTGCACTTCGCAGACAAATAAAACTAATAAACATAACAGCAAAGACAGCGGTTTTAAAACCCCCCAAAAAAGCCGGTCTCCTATTGCCGCTGCGGTATTTGCAGTAGTTGCGCGGATTATGCGAAATTCTCTTTCTTCATTAGCCAAAATCGCGGGAGGAAACGAAACGAGTTTTTCTTCCTGACGAAGCATAGCGCCAATGGCATAAGAACTTAATATGGGATTAGAGTTAAAAGCCTCAAGATTTCTAGCAACCGCGTTTGCCAGCCCGTCTTTATTATCCTTATAAATATCCTCGAGGTTCGGCATCAGAATAAAAAGCAAGCCTATGTTCTGCATTTGGGCATAATTCCAGAACCCCTGCAGAAGATACGATCTAAAAAATATTCTCAATTTATTTTTCATTTAATCGGCCTCTTGCTTTGGACTAAAAGACATAAACAAAGACACCAATCCTATCCACGGCGCCATAAAATATGAAAATGCAAACGCGCTAAGCAATTTTTGCGGCGCGGACGCAAGCGCCAGAACAATAAACGGACCCAAGAGAGTAATTATTACAAAAACAAATGTCAACGCGCAGCAATATTGGAAAAACAAACCGGAGGCAATAATCTGTTTTGGGGCGAAAGTTCCGTTGATTATTTTTGCATGAAATTTTTGTTGAATTTCACTTTTCAGACGTCTTATATTTTTATCGATAAAAGAAAATATAAATCCGCTTAAAACTCCCGCAAAAAAAGCGATATAAGCGTCCACCCCGAAAAAATGCATCGTCAGAACGGCAATACCCGCGCTCAAAGCGCCGCTCGGCGGCACCGCGCCGCCTATGGGATTATAATCCGCAAATAACAATTCGGTAAAAATGCCTATTTGCAATCCAAAAAACAAATTACCGGTAAGAAACCCAAATACTCCGCCCACAACCGACGCTCTTGAAATTAGAAATTGTCCGACGTAAGTCGTATCCATTTCAAAAAGCGCGAGCAAAGCGGAAAATAGGAAAATCTCTATCATTAAATTATCCTCGAGGGTATTGACGCGGGCAGTAAGCGCGCGTCTATTTTTACGTTTTTAGACGATATTTCTTTTAATAAATCGATTTCTTCGGAACTTAAATAAATACCTTGGGCGAATTCTTTTTTACCGTTTTCGTAAGACGTGTTGCCGATGTTAAGAACTTTGAAAACAACGCCGTTATCGAGCAAACTTTTAAGTTCTAAAAAATTTTCTATCAAAATAAATTCTTTTAAACTATTTTCCTTTTTTAAATATTGCGCGGCGCTAAATCCGTCAAATATATTAAGTCCGTATCTGGACGGCAGGGCTATTCTCATCATCTTTTGGGCAAAACTGCTCGAAGAGTATTGCTGCGACACCACCACGACATTGTTAATATCAATAGCCGGCAGCCAGCCTTCCACAATTTGCCCGTGTATAAGCCTATTGTCAATTCTTGCCATTATTATGCTCATTTAGTTTTTCCGTAACGTTTAAAATACTTTTTACGCCGTCTTGCGACACTTTTTTTGCCAAATCCGACGCGGAAAGTTTATCGCGATAGCTAATCGCGGTTAGCAGCATATTCAAATTAAGCCCGCATATAACGTTCACGTTTTCCATGTCATGGGCGATTTCGGCGGATAAATTGCACGATGTCCCGCCGAAAACATCCACCATTATAAGAGTGCCGGCAAGATCTATTTTATCTTTAAGCTGCAGAGACATTTCCTTTAAATTGACTTTGCCGCTGACGGTAAAAATATCCACGCTTTCTTTTTCAAACGGACATATCTTGGACGCGGTATCAAGCATCGCGCCGGCCATATCGCCGTGCGTTATTAAAATTATTTTTACCATATTTCTTTTTTTTGCATATTGACGTCTCTATGAAATTCGATTATCTTAAAACCTTTTGCGCGTAAAGTTTCGGCAAGACTGTGCGCCATAAAAACGCTGCGGTGTTTTCCGCCGCTGCAACCTATCGCCACGGTTAAATAAGACTTCCCTTCTTTTATGTATTTTGGTATGAGATACAAAACAATATCCGTAAATTTTTTTAAAAATATTTTCGCATGCGGAGACTTTCTGATAAAATCCTGCACATCTGCATCAAGACCCGTTTTATCTCTAAACTCCGCTATATAATACGGATTTGTCAGGAAGCGCACGTCCATAACCAAATCGGATTCCAGCGGCAAACCGTTTTTATAGCCGAAGGATATTATAGAAATATTCATTTCTTTTGAAGCCGTAATATCCAGAAGACGGGAAATTCTTTCCTTAAGTTCGCCCAAAGTCAAATTGCTGGTTCTTATTTCTTCGTCGGCTATTTGTTTGATAGGATACAATAGTCTGCGTTCTTGTTCAATGGCGGTTAAAAGCTGCTGCGCGAGCGGATGTTTATGCTTTGTTTCGGAAAACCGCCGCAAAAGAACCTCGTCCGAAGCGTCCAGAAAAAGCAATTTCTGCAAAAATCCTTCTTTTGACGTTTCGCTTATAAGCGCCGGCAAATCTTTTATGCGTTCCCCTTCCCGGATATCGATGCCAAGAGCGATATTTTCAATATTCCCGTGCGCTCTTATATATTTAATAAAATCGCGAAATAACGCCAAAGGCAAATTATCCACGCAGTAAAAGGCAAAATCCCCAAATATTTTAAGAGCTTGCGTTTTACCTGCGCCGGATATGCCGGTTATTATAAAAAACTTGCCTTTTTTATTCTGATCCATTCTTGCATCCTTTCATTTTTGCAAGCAGTTTTTTGTTAAATTCCTTTGCGGATACTATGCCATGTCCTTTTAAACGCTGATTTAACGCGGCAACTTCTATAAGAACCGCCAAGTTCCGCCCGGGCGTGACGGGAATCGTAAGAGAATTGACATGAACTCCCAGAATTTCAGCCGTCTGCTGTTCTATGCCGAGCCGCTCTATAAAGCCGTCGGTCGGAGAAACCAGGTTTACTTCCATTTCTATCGATGTGGAATCGGCGGACGATCCCACGCCGAAAAGAAGTTCTATATCCAAAATGCCAAGCCCGCGCACTTCCATATAATGCCTAAGCATAGGCGGACATGAACCGGCAAGCCTTCCGCCGTGCATACGCCGCACTTCGACCACGTCGTCGGCAACAAGTATATGCCCGCGTTTTATCAATTCCAAAGCGCATTCGCTTTTGCCTATGCCCGCGTCGCCTCTAATTAACACGCCCATACCGGAAACTTTAATCAAAACTCCGTGTAAATGCGCGCGGGGAGCAAGCAAATCGTCCAAATAAGCTATAAGTTCGGACACAAAAGAAGCCGTATCCATACTGGTTGTCAAAAGCGGCACATGCCTTTGCTTGCAAGCTGCGGCTATGCCCGGCAGAACGCGCATGCCGGCCGTAACTATAACGCAAGGAACGCTGTCCGTAGCAAGCATTTTAAGGAAATTGGTTTTTAATTTTGCAGACGATAAATTTGCGCAAAAAGCATATTCTCCCCTGCCTATTATTTGAACGATTTCCGCGCGGTAATTTTCCAAATGCCCGTCAAGCGCGAGGCCCGGTCTATTGACGCTGGCTTTTATTATTTCCCTGCGCAGGCTTTTTTTACCGGATATTAGCTCGAGGCTCAAATCCTCGCCTTTGTCTTCAAGCAGCTGTTTTACGGTAATAACGCGTTCAAATTGCGGCATATTTTCGTTCCGTTAAAATTATTATTTAGCCTTTACCGGCTGTATCAGGCCGTACGTTCCGTCAAGTCTTTTGAAAATTAAATTAATTTGTTTGGATTCTTCGTCTAAGAACATCCAAAAAGTATAACCGAGTTTTTCCATTTCGTAAGCGGCGTCTTCGGGATTCATCGGCATAACTTCAACTTGTTTTATGACCGAAAATTTCACGTCGTTTTCATGCGTAAAAACCGGCGCGCCGTAAAAAGAAGAAAGTTCTTCTTTTGCTATTCTTTTACTGTCGACGTATTTGCCTTTGCTTTTACGCACTTGAGCTTCTATTTTAAGAATTGCGTTATCGATTGATTTGTACAAATCGTTTTCTATGGCTTTTGCGGTAAATTTCTTTTTGCCGGCGCGTATTGTGATTTCCGCGCGCTGATTGATTTTTCTGTCGACGGATAAGACGACTTCGGCGCGGCCTTCGTCAAAAAATTTGTCAAGTTTATCAACCTTGGACTGGGCGAAATCCTTTATCGCCTCCGTTAATTTTATGTTTTTTGCGGTTATTTTCAGTTTCATTTTACTCCTCCGACAGGGCAACGCCCTGTTTGATTATTAAATCATTTGTTGAGAGTGCATGTCAATAAAGCATACGATATGGCATTGCTAAAAGGGCATACATAATATAAAGATTTAAAAAACGAGAGAAGAAGTAATATAGTGAAAGTTTTTATCTTTGTATCACTTTTTTGCAATGCCATATAACGCGGTAAATTGCAAGACGCAAAGTAATTTGATATTATATATAAGCTTAGCCGAGGTAGCTCAGTGGTAGAGCACTGGTCTGAAAAACCAGGTGTCGACAGTTCGATCCTGTCCCTCGGCAAGTTTCAATTTAACTAAAAAACCCCGCGTTTTTAAAACGCGGGGTTTTAATATTCACAAAGCGGCAAGAAAATAAAAATATACGCGCGCATTTAAAATATAAATATAAAAAATTATAATCAAAATTTACAGGCTTTCGCAAATATTTTTACCAATTCTTCAAATTCGGCTTTGTCCCGAGCGTCGAAGCGGTTTAAAACGGGAGAATCGATATCAAGCACGCCGTAAAG
>JAIRMX010000109.1 GCA_031258375.1 Elusimicrobiota bacterium
ATCTAAATAAGAGGTTTTTTAAAATGGAAAACACAAAAAATCGCGCGGAAAGGAAAGTGCTTAGCGGCGTTGTCAAGTCCGATAAAATGAACAAAACCCGCACGGTGGAAATTTCCACCGCTAAAAAGCATGCCTTTTACGGTAAGATTATAAGAACGTCCAAATACTATCATGCCCACGACGAAGGCAATGAAAGTAAAGTTGGCGACAAGGTAGAGATAACTTCAACAAGACCATTGTCAAAATTAAAAAGATGGCGTATTTCCAAAATTGTGGAAAAGGCCGTGAGTTAATCGGTTAACGGAGAATAAATATGATACAACTCAGAAGCATTCTTAACGTAGCCGATAATTCGGGCGCGCGCAAAGTGCAATGTTTTAAAGTGCGCGGCGGACATCACAGAGATTTTGCGACTTTAGGCGACGTCGTAATGTGCTCCGTGCGCGACGCGATTGCTACCGGCAACGTCAAAAAAGGAGAAGTCGTGCGCGCCGTCGTTGTGCGCGTAAGCCGCGAAAAACGACGCAAAGACGGCTCTTATATCCGTTTTGACGATAACGCGGTATGCCTTATAAATGAGAACGGCGAGCCTAAAGGCACGCGCGTTTTCGGACCGGTTGCCAGAGAGCTTAGAGAAAGAAATTTTCTTAAAATCGTTTCTCTTGCTCCGGAGGTAATCTGATTATGAATTTGAAAAAAAGCGATAAAGTGATTATTCTTGCGGGAAAGGATAAAGGCAAAACCGGCGAAATCTCTAAAATAATACCTAATAAAAATAAAGTTGTCGTCGCGGGTATTAATATGATTTCAAAACACGTTAAGCCAAATAAAGATAATAAGGGCGGCATTCAAAAACTGGAAGCCGCGCTGGACGCTTCGAACGTTGCGGTTATATGTTCAAAATGCAAAAAACATATGACTCCAAAAGTCAAATTTGAAGAAAACGGCACAAAGAGCAGAATCTGCCGCAAATGCGAAGCCATATTGGCATAAAGGGTACAAAATAATGTCTGAGATAAAAGAAAATAAAAAAACAGCTAAAATTGCCGACTATACGCCAAGGCTTAAGGCTTTATATAAAGAAAAAGTGCTTGCGGCTCTTTTAAAAGAAATGAAAGTCAAAAGCGTTATGGCTGTGCCGAAAATGGATAAAATTGTCATTAATATCGGAGTAGCCGACGCAAGAGAAGATATTAAATTTCTCGATATCGCCAAAGAAGATCTTGCCGTTATTTCCGGGCAGGCTGCGCAAGTTAGACGCGCTAAGAAGTCTATTTCCAACTTTAAGCTTAGAGAAGGTATGCCCATAGGCGTGAAAACAACTTTGCGCGGCGATAAAATGTATGAATTTTTTGACAGATTTGTCAATATAGTCTCGCCCCGTATAAGAGACTTTCAGGGTTTTAACCCAAAAGGTTTTGACGGGAGAGGCAATTTAAATGTCGGCTTGAAAGAACATTATGTGTTTCCCGAAATTGACGTTGAAAAATCGCCCAAAGCGCACGGCATGAACATCACGTTTGCCACTACGGCAAAAAATGATAATGACGGCAGACTTTTGATGGAATTTATGGGTTTCCCTTTTAGAAAAGGGACGGTTAAATAATAGGAGCGCAACTATAATATGGCTACAAAAGCATGGGTTGCAAAAATGGCTAAACCGCAAAAATTTGCAGTAAGACATCATAACAGATGTCAGATTTGCGGAAGAGCGCGCGGATATTACAGAGATTTTGGTCTCTGCCGTATCTGCTTTAGGAAAATGGCGCACCAGGGCTTAATCCCGGGTGTTAAAAAATCAAGCTGGTAACGGGAGGATGCTTTAAACGGGCTTAACTCCGCGCTCCGGTATTTTACCGGATTAAATTTAGAAGCGGAAAGTAAGCTTGTCAAAGCTGATATAATATGGATCCAATAGCGGATTTCTTAACAAGAATAAGAAATGCAAGTATGAAAAAAAAGGAGCGCGTTGATATTCCTTTTTCTAAGATAAAAACAGAAATTGCCCGAGTGCTTAAAGAAGAAGGCTATATAGCCAACTACAAAGCAATTCATAATGAAACAAAGGGCGGTTTTGTCAGAATATTCTTAAAATATACCGATGGGAACGAAAGCGTAATTCAGGGATTAAAACGCGTGTCTCGTCCGGGTAAGAGAGTTTACAGTTCTTATGAGGATATTCCGGTAGTCAGAGGCGCTTTTGGCACTTCTGTGCTTTCTACTTCGAAAGGCATTATGACGGACGGCAAAGCCAAAGACGAAAGAGTCGGCGGCGAAGTTCTCTGTCAGATTTGGTAGGGGGAATAAATGAGCAGAATAGGCAAAAAACCAATACAAATTCCCGCCAAAGTTAAAGTTGAAATTAAAAATTCTTATTTAAAGGCAACAGGACCTTTGGGAGCGCTTGATTTTAACATGCCGCAAGGCATTAAAGCTAAATTGGACGGCGCAGTCCTTACTTTTGAAGTTGATAAAAAGCGCGAAAGAGAACTTAATGCCATTTTTGGCACGGTGCGCGCTAGAGTGGCTAATATTATCTCCGGAGTAGAAACGCCTTTTGTAAAAATGCTGGAGATTAACGGTTTAGGTTACAAAGCCCTGGTT
>JAIRMX010000115.1 GCA_031258375.1 Elusimicrobiota bacterium
AAATTCTTTACAAAAATTTATAAATTTGTAGTATAATAATTTTAGCAGTAAAATAACAAAAGGAGCAAACGGTTGTTATATGTAAGCCGAAAACAATAACTTGTCATAATTGTGAACCCTGTTCCGTAAGGTTTTAAGACGGGATTATTTCAGGGTCTGCCTTTTATTACAACAGATGCTGAAACGAGTTCGGCATGACAAATTGATATTTTCAAACTACGACCTTACGAGACAGGGTTCAGAGTGACAAAAGAAAAAATAATCGGCTTATAAAAATTTGATACTGTTTTTGGGAGTTCCCGCAAGGGAGCAAGCTTTTGAGATATCAAAAGCATCAGTGAAACCAAAGACAGCTCGTTATCAGGCACATAGTATCGGGACTGATCCTCTCGGTGCTGTGTGCCGAGTGTTTGGCGTTCATAAGAGCGCCAAACCACGGCTGTTATGTTTTGGGTTATCACTGAGATCAAATATAACGGCCATTTTTATTTGTAAAAAATAAAAAATAACGAGGTATAAATTATGAAAAAGAAAAAAGGCTTCACGTTAATCGAACTTCTCGTAGTAGTTCTAATAATCGGCATACTTGCAGCTATCGCGTTGCCGCAGTATCAGCTGGCCGTTAAAAAAAGCAAAGCATCAAGCATGCTCTCACTTCTAAAATCTCTAGGGAAAGCTCAAGAATTATATTTTCTGCAAAACGGCTCTTACGCGACGCCGCATTGGACATAACAATACCAAACGGCACAAACTGTGCTACGAACAGTGAACGGACCGATTGTAAAATAATAGACGGTTGGGAGCTTTGGATGCTAAATTCCTATGGAGGATGGATACATACATATCGGCCTAATTTCCCCAACCTTCGGTACAGTTATAATTCTATTAACGGACAAAAAGGTCTTGGCTGCTGGGCAGAAATAGACAGTTCCGCAGATAAAGTATGCCAATTATTAGGAGGACGGCGTACAGTTACAGACAGTGGCGCAAATTTCTACGCATTGGAATGATCTTTGTTTCTTCAGAACAATTATTATTTACATAATATTACTGGAAAGGCTATATCTCGCCGGCGCCCAGCCGCTTCGGGGGGGTTTTTATGCGCGGTTATGGGGCGGCCTATCACCATAAAATCCGCGCCGGCTTTTATGGCGTCTTTGGGCGTCATAACGCGCTTTTGATCGCCGGCAACTGCCCAAAGCGGACGTATGCCGGCGGGGATTATAATCTTCCCGCCGGTAATTTCCCTTGCTTGTTTTGGCTCCTTGTAAATAACTCCCCTGTCCATCAGGAGAATTTTTACAAACTTGGGACAAATACTCCATCATCTTCCTTCAGCAAACACTCCCTCTATGAAAATAGAAAACAGGTCCGTCCATATATGTTGCGCCGTCTGACAGAGATTGTATCTAATGTAAATTAGCGGTTCGTCAGAAATTATACGGATCAACTATGACTTTTAGCATTACTTGTTTTGGCGGTCTATTTTCGTAAAGAGTTTTTATAAACCCCTTAAGCATTGCGTCGTCAAGCGATTTGACCAGCAAATATTGCCGGAATAATTTATCGGTTTCCAAACCCGCGCGCACAGGGCCTTTTACCTGCATGAAAGCGCTGTAGGCTCCGTTTATGGCGTCAAGAATTATTTGCGTATACGTGTCCAAATCTTTTTTATTTTTTGAAGAAACCAACAACTTTACGATTTTTATATACGGCGGAAAATTAAATTCTTTCCTGAAATCAAGCTCGTTTTGGGCGAACTTGAGATAATCGTTTTCTTTAAACGCGCTAAAATCAAAATTTAGACCGTTTGACGCCTGCACGATAAATTTCCCGTTTTTAACGCGGCGCAGGCGGCCTTTTAAATTGAAAAGTTTTTGCGCAAAATGCTCGCCGCTTCTAAAATCCGGCGAATTAAATTCGCCGTCCGCGTCCAGCAGCGCGATAAGATTTATTTTGCTTTCAAGCAAGCCCACGCGCAAAGCCATAAACGTGCCTACGACTATGTCAACCCCGCTCGTGTGTAAAGCGTTAGATATATAATGCCCTTCGCCTTCTTTTGTTCTTAAAGTGCCGGAGTCAAGCCTCATTATGCGCGCGGAAGGAAACATTTTTTCCAAATCCTCAACCGCCGCCCGCGTGCCGCCGCCTGCCGAGCGGAAAATCTCGTTTCTGCACAGCGGGCATACTTGTTGCAGACTTTCCTTTGAAGAGCATCTATTACATAATAAATAATCTTCTTTTCCCCGCGCGCCGTAGCTTAAAATCATGCCGCATTTTTTACATTTTGCCGGCGCGCGGCAGTTTAAACACGTATAAGAACCGCCGCCGCCAAGGCGGTTAATTATTAAAAGGGACTGACCGTTTTGCGTTAAATTTTGACGAATAGCTTCTTTAAGCCCGTCGGATATATACTTTGAATCTTTACCGGATTTCGGCGCGATATAAACCTGCGGCTCATTGTCAAAGCCGGGTATTTTATCGTTAAAATTAAGCGTTTTTATTTTGCCTTCTTTGCGCAAAAGCAATGTTTCAAGAGAAGGCGTTGCGGAAACGAAAATAAGTTTTGAATTTAAAAGGCGGCTTCTTTCAAGGAGAACTTCGCGGGAATGATAATAAGGCTTGCTGTCCTCCTGCTTAAAAGCTTGGTCTTCCTCGTTAAATATTATGCTCAGTTTCAAATTTGTAAAAGGCAGCAAACAGGCCGAGCGCGTGCCTATTATCACGCAGGGACGGCCCGCGAAGATATCGCTGGCGGCGGCTTTGCGTCTGCTCAGCGCGACTTTGCTGTGCCATAAGCGTATATTATCGTCGGCAAATTTTTTTCGAACCGCTTCAATAAGTTCGGCCGAACTTATTATATCGGGAACCAGAATAAGAACCTGCCCGCCGGAAAATAAAATTTTATGCGCTATGCCAAGCGCGGCTTCGGTTTTGCCGCTGAAAGTATCTCCGAAAAATAATGCAAACTGAGCGTTCTCCATTTGAAGAGCGGCGTTGTTTTGGCTGTTTGTAAATATTCCCGAGGGGAAAAAAAGCGGCAATTTTTTTTGCGGCGGCGGCTCGTAATTTTGCATTAATTTATCGTTAAGAAAAGGCGGCACGAGAACGTTTAGGGTTTCGCCCAAAGTGTTGGCGTAAGTTTTTTCTATAAACTCCGCCAGCTCAAAAAGCTCCCGCCCGTAAAAAACGCGGCTGTCTTGTATCTGGGATATTTCTTTGAGTTTAACGCCGGCGGGAAGTTTTGGATTGACGTTAAGTTCCGCTACAAAACCCGTTTGCAGGGAAGAGCCGAAAGGCACTTTTACGCGCAGTCCCTTTTTTATTTTTGCTTCCATTTCCGGCGGGACGGCATAATCAAAAGTTTTATTTAAAGCTATCGGCAAACAAACAGATGCGTTCATTGTCTTGGCGCGGGCGCGCGTCCCATAGCCGCAAGCAACACTTTCAAATCGGTCCACGCGTCCTTTTTCCAGCCCGGGTTTCTAAGCAGCGCGGCAGGGTGAAACGTGGCGATAATTTTTACCGGTTTTTTCAATTCCACGGCGGAAAGCCGTAAATCGTAAATTTTGCCGCGTATTGAGGAGAGGCTTGCAGCTTCCATTATTAAGCTTTTTGCCGCAACGCCGCCAAGCGCAACGACATAGTCCGGCAAAATCGTATTAATCTGTTGCTCGATATAACGGCGGCATACGGCAATTTCGTCAAAATTCGGAGCGCGGTCGTTTCCGCGTTTGTCGGGGTCAGAGGCGTCTATCATCGGATGGCATTTGACCATATTGGCTATAAAAACCTCTTCTCGCGCAAAACCCATAGCCGCGATAATTTTATCAAGAAGCTGCCCCGCTTTACCGACAAAAGGCCTGCCCTGCCTGTCTTCCTCGTAACCCGGGCCTTCGCCGATAAACATTAATTTAGCGTTTATATTTCCTTCGCCGGGCACGGCTTTAATGCGCGTTGCGCCCAAATCGCAGCGCGCGCAAGAATTAATTTGCGAGGCCAATTGTTCCATAACAACGGCTTTATCGGCACAATCCGTCGCATTCTTTCCGGTGAACTCCGCTTGCGAAGGCTTATTATCTTTTACTTGCGTCAAATTATTTTTTCCAGAACAGAAAACCAAATCGTCTTCATCGGACGATTTAATAAAATTTTTTAAATCTGTCGCAAGTTTTCCTATTTCGGATTTCATCTGTATTTATAATCTAAGCGGTTCTTTGGCTTTTCTTTCGGCCTCTTTTCTGGCTTCTTCTTCCTCGCGTTTTTGCTGAGCAAGCGCGTCTATCGAACTTTTTAAGACCATCTCTTTTGTAATCGTTCCGCTCAAAATGTCGTTAAGCGCGGATTTTATGAGCGTGGCGTCCGTTTCTCTTTTATATTCCTGTTTTCTTTTTAGAACTTTAGCCCACATTGAGGCTAAAACCACGACGCTGTATTTATCGCCTTCGAAATTTACTAATTTGCTTTCAAAATCTTTTTCCTGCATCATTTTTTATTCTCCTTACTTTTTTTGTTTCCGCTACGATAATCGCCATGCATTCTTCAACCGCTTTTTCCAAGACGTCGTTGACGACAAGGTAATCGTAAAATTTTATTTGCGCCATTTCTTTTTTGGCCGATTGCATGCGCATTTTAATATCGCGGGTGCCGTCGTTGCGCGCGGATATGCGCTTTTTAAGTTCCGCCATATTCGGCGGAGCCATAAAAATTGAGACGGCGTTTTTATAAATTTTCTTTATCGTTCTTGCGCCTTGAACGTCAATAACAAGCAAAGGCAGGCGCCGTTTTTTTATAACGCCGTTTATGGAAATTTTAGGTATCCCGTAATAATCGGCATGAACTTTTGCCCATTCCGCCATTAAATTATTTTTGACGGCGCTTTCAAAGCGTTTGGCTGTCCAAAAATGGTAATCCTTTCCGTTAATTTCCCCCCTGCGCGGCGCGCGGGTTGTGGCCGTTATCACGCGCGATAAATTTTTATCCCGCCTGAGTATTTGATTTGCCACGGTAGTTTTACCGCCGCCCGAAGGAGAAGAAATTATTATTGGGAAATACTCCATTTATTTATTTTATTAAATTATAAGAAAACGCACAACTCCAATGTAGGTCTTGTTGCACAATTAGGTAAAGAAGC
>JAIRMX010000130.1 GCA_031258375.1 Elusimicrobiota bacterium
CCCGCGCTGGAATGGCGGATAATAAAAATATCAACTTTTAAGGCCTCAAGGTTGCGCCCGGTATCCGACAGCGTTTCGCCTTTTAACACGCTGCTTGCCTTCATATCCATGTTAATAACGTCGCAGCTGAGGCGTTTTTGCGCCACCTCAAAACTCACGCGCGTTCTTGTGGAAGGTTCGTAAAAAAGGTTGACCGCCGTTTTGCCGCGCAAAGCCGGCACCTTTTTTATATCGCGGGTGGAGACTTCCTTAAAAGACGCGGCGGTATTTAAAATATGCTCAATTTCTTGCGCGCTGAGATATTCAAGGCCGAGCAAATCTTTTTTCGTCCAGATAAATTTATTTGGCATCAATTTCTCCCCGTATTGATAATGCTATAACAAATTAAGATTTATAATAAACATATAAAATATTAATTGGTGAGACAGCGTTTCACTAATTTGGAACGTTTTATAAAGTTTGCGTATGTATATTAGATTGGAACGGCTGAAACCTTTTCCATAAGCAAGAGTCAGATCTTTTGAAAGCCAGTCTAAAAGTTTGGAGCCATATTCGGCTTTTTCTTTTCCAGCTTGCTCGTACTCAACAATATATTTGCCTATTTCCCAATAAGTCCGCACCAAGATGGTATTGACGGCATAAGCCGCGCCGGCTCTGCCTTTTTTCAGCAATATGCCTATTTGCAAAACAAGGATTTTATAATTATTTTTTGAAAGCGCGTTTTTCATTTCAAATTCTTTTTAAATAGTACATTGTAATTTTTTAGCATTTGTATCTGATAAGCTATCTCTCCCCCAAAAAGACACCGTCCTGCCCGTCGTAATCTTTCATTTTTACGCTGACAAATTCCCTGCGGGAAGTGGGAATATCTTTGCCTACGTAATCGGCATGTATTGGAACTTCGCGGTGGCCGCGGTCTATAAGAACGGCAAGCTCTATGGTGGCAGGACGGCCGAAGTCGGCAAGCTCGGTTAAAGCCGCGCGTATGGTGCGGCCCGTGTATAAAACGTCGTCGACCAAAATAATATTTTTGCCGCTAATGTCAAAATCTATTTGCGTGCCTTTCACTACGGGCGCTTCGGCAATTTGGCTGAGATCGTCGCGGTATAAAGTTATATCAAGCTCGCTAAGCGGCGCGTTTTTGGAAGAAGCCTTATCAAATTTTTCTTTAAGCCTTTGGGCAATAAAAACGCCGCGAGTGCGTATGCCTATAAAAGCTATATTATCTAGATTTTCGTGTTTTTCGACAATTTCGTAAACTATGCGCTGCAAAGTTTTATCAACGGCTTCGGCGGTTTGTATTATTTTCTCCATAAATATCCTTTTCTTTATTATATTATTTTTTGATAATTCTAAATTTATTTTTTAAAGCGGCAAATTATTTCAATTTACGCGCTCCAGCTTAACCTATTTTTATTACGACTGCGATTTGACAACGGCTTTACATTACATTATTATACTCTGCAATAATAATATGATAGAATTATAGCATTAAAATACTCTTTCTAAAATATATCAGGATTTCGAATTTTTTACAAATGACAACTTTTTTGTTATAATAAAACAATAAGTAAAACAGAGTATATATATGCTTAACAGTAAATTATTAAAAAATCTTCCCCTAATGAAAGAGTATCTGTCTGTCTGTCTGTCTGTCTGTCTGTCTGTCTGTCTGTCTGTCTGTCTGTCTGTCTGTCTATAAATTAATTTCTGATTTTATCTTTAACCACCCTCATCCCCGATTACAACCTTCGGGGACAGGCTCCGCGCACTTTGCGCGCCTCCTCTCCCATCTTATAGGGAGAGGAAAAAACTTATGCTTTTTTCTCTCTTTCGTAAAGAGAGAGGGAGACTTTGAAACTTTTGTTTCAAAGTCGGAAGAGAGATTTAATGAAAGAAGTTCTAACAACAATATTAAATCCCTCGCCGCTAAAGCGGCACTCCCTTTACTAAAGGGAGAATATTTCTTAACTTTCAAATTTCAATTTAACTGTTTTGATTTAGTAAAGATAGTAAAGTCTTTGCGTACGCAAAGACTTATTTTATGTATGGAGGAAGTATCATGAACACCAAAAACAAAAAAGCATTTACTTTAATTGAAATGCTTGTTGTCGTAGTTATTATCGGCATTCTTGCCGCTATTGCATTGCCGCAGTATCAACTTGCGGTTTTAAAAAGCAGGGCAAGCCAAGGACTGTCTATAATAAACAGTTTTACTACGGCGCAAAAAAGTTATCATTTAATATATGACAAATACGCTACAGCTATGGAAGATTTAGATATAACTATGTCCGGTTTCACGCAATGTTATAAGGATTCTGTCTCGACTATATATAAAAACGATAAATTCCAATTCAGGATATCAAATTCAATATGGGATTTGGGAGGAATAACAAGCAATGCCAACTGTAAAGTAGCGAATTTGTATAATGGCCCGAATATAGCCGGTATGGCGCCGGGAGGATATGGAGGTGCCTGCCCCTCTGCAAGCAAAGACATTTGCATAATGTGTGCTGCCGGTATCGAAGCAACTACGTCTAATTCAAAACAACAAAGAAAAGTATGCGAATCTTTGGGAGGCAAATATGTGGGACAAATTTTATACGCGTATGTCTACAAACTTAATTGATAACGTAAGATATTAGAATCCAACATATAAAAAATCATTAGTATTATTTTTACGGTTTTTTGTAATATTAATCCAATTAATATTAAGCGTTCAGCTCATCTCTTCCTGTTATAACAAAAAATGATAAAATTATATTAATCGGGGATAGCCGCAGTTGTAATTTAAAAGCGTTTCCTTCTTTTATTTGCCCGCGGCGGAGCAGAAACGGCAAGAAATATATTTTATGATGCGAACAATTAAAACAATCAAAGAAGTTAGAAGAATAATAAATAATTGGAAAGCACAAAATTTTACTGTCGGCTTGGTGCCCACTATGGGTTTTTTGCACGAAGGCCATAAAAGTCTTATCAGAAAAGCGGCTGCGGATAACGATAGGGTTATAGTCAGCATTTTCGTAAATCCAACGCAATTCGGCCCGAAGGAAGATTTCAACAAATACCCCAGAGATTTAGAAGCGGATAAAAAAGCCTGCAAAGAAGCGGGAGCGCATTTAATATTTTGCCCTGAAGTTTTGGAAATGTATCCGCAAAACTTTGCAAGTTATATTGAAACGAGCGGCGTCAGCGAAGAGCTTTGCGGCAAAAGCCGTCCGGGACATTTTCGCGGAGTAGCGACGGTTGTCGCCAAATTATTTAATATCGTCAATCCGGACAGAGCATACTTCGGACAAAAAGATGCGCAGCAAATAGCGGTAATAAAACGTCTGGCGGAAGATTTAAATTTTGACTTGCAAATTATATCCTGCCCGATTGTGCGCGAGCCTGACGGACTTGCAATTAGTTCGCGCAATACTTATCTAAACGCGCGGGAACGCAAAGCGGCCTTATGCCTATATAAAGCGGTTTTAGAAGGCCAAAAAATATTGAAAAGCAAAGAGCGCGACGCGCATAAAATAGAAAACGCTTTACGCGCGTCGATAGAAAAAGAGCCGCTTGC
>JAIRMX010000131.1 GCA_031258375.1 Elusimicrobiota bacterium
GGTGAGAGTGGAGTAAAGAAGTTAAAAACAAAATCAGAAATTAATTTATAGACAGACAGCTACTCTCTTCCTAACCGCGTTTTTATTTTCATGATATCAATCTCCAATTGTCGTTGACAATATTATTTATTAATATTCAATTATAGTCTTTATTAATATTGCTTATATTACTCCATATATTATTTTTTATGTATAAAAAAACCTCGCATATTAGCGAGGCTCTTTTTTTGTTTTTTTAATATCTGTATATCAAAAGACCGCTTCGCAGCTTAGGCTCGAACCAAGTGCTTTTAGGCGGCATTACCATACCCGCGTCGGCAACTTTCATCAAGTCTTCCATAGAAGTCGGAAACATAGAAAAAGCGACGGCGTAGCCGAGTTTGTCGACATATTTTCCAGCTCTGACGCGCCGCGTATTCCGCCGATAAAATCTATGCGTTTGTCCGTGCGGGGATCGATAATATTAAGCAGCGGGCCGAGCACGTTATCCTGCAATATGCTGACGTCAAGACTTTTAATAGGGTCCGCTCCGCCGTTAAATTGCGGCTTAACCGTCAGACGATGCCACTTTCCCTCTAAGTACATGCCAAATTCATTTTTTTTAGCGGGCTTTTTTTCGGAGGTTTCCTTTATATCGAAGATTTTATCGAGTTCGGATATAAATTGTTCGGTCGTTTTGCCGCTTAAATCTTTAACGACGCGGTTATAATCCATAATATAAAGCTGTTCGGCGGGAAATACCACGGACAAAAAGAAATTATAACTTTCCGTTCCGGTATGGTTCGAATTAGCCGCTTTGCGCTCTTTGGAAACGTTAAAAGCCGAAGCGGCTCTGTGATGTCCGTCGGCGATATAAAGAGCGTCGATTTTCTCAAAAGCCCGCTCTATTTCTTTTATTTCTTGCTCGTTGGAGATTTGCCATACGCTGTGGCCCACGCCGTCCCCGCTGACAAAATCATAAAGCGGTTTCTTATTTGCCGCGTCCGCCAAAATTTTATTAAGAGAGGGGGAATTTTTATAGGCCAAAAATACCGGGCCCGTAGTCGCGTTAAGCGTGTTTACATGGCGCGTTCTATCCGCCTCTTTGTCTTTGCGCGTAAATTCGTGTTTTTTTATACGTCCAGCGCCATAATCTTCCGTGCTTGCGCCGACTACAAAGCCGCACTGCGTTCTGCCGTTCATTTTCTGCGCGTAAACGTAAAAGTTTGCCTTGTCATCGCTTATCAACACCCCGTCTTTTATAAATTTATCAAGATTCTCTCGTCCTTTCGCATAAACGCTTGCATCGTATAAATCGATATTTTCGGATAAATCTATTTCCGGTTTGTCGACGTGAAGGAAAGATATGGGGTTTCCCGCCGCCATTTCTCTGGCTTCCGCGGAGTTTATAACGTCGTATGGCAGTGAGGCGATTTTTTGCGCGTCTTTTGCGGGACGCAAAGCTTTAAATGGTTTTACAGTAATCATTCTATTTATTCACCTGATATAAAAATGTTCCGTCTTTGGCAAAAGTATCGACGATTTTTACCGCGAGTTCGGCAACGGCGTCTTGCGCCTGCTCTGTGGAAGCGCCGATATGATGCGTTCCATAAATCAAGGGTTCTTTTGTCATTTCGTCAAGAAATTCTTTTGCGTCGGCCTTAGGTTCGTTTTGATAAACGTCCAAAGCGGCTCTTATGTTTTTTACGCGCACGGCTTTTATCAACGCGGCCTCGTCAACCAAACTCCCGCGCGAAGTATTAATAAAATACGCGCCGTCTTTCATCAAATTGAAGAATTTATCGTTGTAAAATCCTTTTTCGCCGGCAGGAGTATGTATGGTAATTACGTCGCAGGTTTTGGCCAACTCTTCAAGCTGGTCGGTCATGGTAACTTCAAACCCTTTTATAAGGCTGCGCTCAAAATAAGGGTCAAAACCCGTAATTTTCATACCGAAAGCCGCCGCGCGCTTTGCAACTTCGCGGCCGATATTTCCAAGCCCGATAATGCCTATTCTGCGGCCGTATAAACCTTTTGCTTTTGCATATTCGTTTTTATTCCATTTTCCGGCTCGAAAATCCGCCACGTTATCGGCAATTCTTCTGTCTAAGGCTAAAATTAAGCCCATAGTAAGTTCCGCCACCGCTATCGAATTTGTGCCGGGGCAATTACAAACGGCTATATTTTTGTCTTTTGCATGCGCGATGTCAATCGTGTCATAGCCCGCGCCGACGCGGATTATTAACTTTAAATTAGCGCCCGCGTCAATAGCTTCGGAGTTTACTTTAGTGCTGCGTACCACGATAATTTCGGCATTTTCTTTTTTTTGCGCGTCGGGCAAAGTTTTTTCGTCAAGCGCGGGATCAAACGCGATTTCGTGTTTATTCATTTTTAAAACTTCCATCCATTGTTTGGGGAATTTATCCGCTATCAATATCTTCATTTCAATTTATCTCCGTTATTATTTATTGCCGGCTCTTAACTCTTTTACCACGTAATCGATGGTTTTTGTCAAAAGCTCGAACTCGCGGTCGCCGTTTATATCGGTAAACGGAAAGCATGCTATGCGCAGGGAATTTTCTTTTAAAGAACCGTATTTGCCGATACCGTCTTTAAGATTGTCTTTGCCGCATTTTTTGATGGCGTCGTTAAGGTCGCTGTCTTTAATATTCGGGTCGGTTATTCTTAAAGTCACCGTGACGTAGGAGCGGTTTTCTTCCGGCGTAATCATCGGCTCGAGATAATCTGTGGATTTTGCAAAATCCAATATTTTTTGCGCGTGTTTTCTGCAAAGTTTATCCATAGCTTCAATGCCGCCGTTTGCAAGCATCCATTTTGCGGCTTCGTTTGTCATCCAAATATTTATTGTGCTTGGCGTATTGAGCGTTTGAAATTTCGGCGCTTTGGTTAAAGCTTCGGTTATGTTCAACATATAGGGAATTTTGCCGGATGCCGTAACTTCTTCGGCTCTTTTAACCGCCGCGGGGCTTAAAACCATTATGCTGCTGCCGCCGCCGGTGCCAAAACATTTCTGCATGGAAAATATCATTACGTCGTATTTGCCGCGCGGCAAATCGCGTCCGCCGGCGCAGCTTGTGCAGTCCCAGGCTATTAAAGTATCTTTGCCTTTTTTATTCCACGCGTCGATAAGATATTCGTCCGTGATTTGCACCCCCATGGAAGTTTCGTTCGGCGTTAAAATAACGAGACTCGCGTTATAATCGGGCTTTTCCTGAGGAAACCACGTTCCGGGAGCGGGCTTTTTGAAATCTTTTCTAATATGATCTGGCAAAGCGTCGGAAATATCTTCGCACCACATATTGGAAAATGTGCCAAATCCAAGTCCGGATATTGAATTTTTTGTCAGGCTCCATGCGGCCGCGTCTAAAGCCGTGCTTGCGCCCCCGTGGAAAAATATTAAAGTATAATCTTGCGGAACGCGGAGAAGTTTTTTTACGTTTTCCGTAGCTTCTTTATAAAATCCGTTTGTGGTTATGTCGCCGGCGCGGTGGGAACGTTCAAAAAAAGTTTCGCACAGCGGCGTTTTTCTTATCACGGGGTGGCCTTGGCTGGGGCCGCATCCGAAGGCAGAGTTTGGCAGAATTTCTGCGGGTATTTTCATATTAAGCTCCTTTCTTTTTGTAAAACAGACTGCTAAAAACCGGCTTTAGGCCGGTTCATTGTATAAAGCAATCCTTTAAGTATAGGATAACATAAGCAAGATTTAAAAATCAAGCTAATTATTTAAGCGGCGGTCTTGTTGCACAATTAGGTAAAGAAGCTGCCCAAAGTACAACACAAACCATAACACCACTCCAACTATCCTCTAAACTGCGTATTTTGGCAGTCCCAGCTTGTTAAATCTATTTATT
>JAIRMX010000035.1 GCA_031258375.1 Elusimicrobiota bacterium
CATGATTTTTTCATAAAGTTCAAACCTCTTTGAACTTTACGCTGTCATTTATTTTTATTTACGACCACAAATTTTCAAATATCATCCCTTTTTTGCAACTCTTTTTCACCTTTTTACCCATTCCGAATTTATTTCAGGGTCTGCTTTTTATTACAACAGATCCTGAAACAAGTTCAGGACGACATAACAAACCAATTGTTTTTCCCTTGTCGTTCCCATATAGTTATTAAGAAACGAAAACGGCAATCTTTATTTCCGGCTTACATTAACAATCGTTTTATTACAAATACTACAATTACAAGTTTAGTATAATTATCTTATAAATGCAAGGTTTTGCGTTAAAGTTTAAAAAGTCCCGTTAAATAAAGAATTTTTAAATATGAAAAAATTTTCTAAACCGCTTAAATTAATAATAGGCGTTTTGCTTTTGCCGACTACGGTTTTTATTTTTTTAAGCTGCGCTAATATTTTATGGATTTTGCTAAAAAATTATAAATCTACCTTTTATTTGCTGCTTGGCGGGCTGATTTATCTGTTTTTGCATAAATTTGTTTACAAATTTTCCCGTTTATATGTTGTCGCGCACGAGGCCGCGCACGCTATAGTCGCTTTGCTGTGCGGGCATAAAGTGAGCGATATGAAAATCGGCGAGGAAAGCGGCAGCGTAAAAGTAAGCGGCGTGAATGCTTTTATACTTCTTGCGCCTTACGCTATGCCGGTTATGGTTTTTTGCATAATTTTTATATATCTGATTTGTTCTTTGTTTTCTTTATCTGTGGACGGAAGGATTTTTATTTTTATGTTCGGTTTTTTTATAACGCATCATTTGGCGTATACTTATAAAGCGTTGACGGAAACCGAACAAAGCGATATTAAAACCGCGGGCGGAAGCATATTTTCGTTTTCCGTGATAGTTTTAGCCAATGCCGTAATAATAGTATTGTTGCTTGAATTATTATTCCCCGGCATGCTGCCGATATGGCGTTTTGCAGGGGACGTTTTTGCTAAAACAGTTAAGTTCTGGGCAGACGCGGCAAAATATTTTTATGATTGTATTATTTGGATAATGAGAAAATGAAATTTAAAAAAACCATAAAATATTTTTTTAAGTTAATACGCTTTTTTTGCAGGAATGTAATTCGCGCGGCGTTTCTTCTTGCCGTTTCGATTATATTGCTTTTGTCCGTCGGTTGGTTTTCGGTGATAAAATACTTTAACGCGCAAAAACTCGGAGAAACGCTTGCAAAAGCATTGCAGTATGCTTTCAACAGGCCGGTCGTTATAGGCTCCGTGAAACTCGTCTCTATAAACGCCGTAGAAATTAAAGATTTAAAAATACTCGATACCGCTTTAGATTCTTACGGCGAACTGTTATCCGTAGGTTCCGTTCTTGTCCGCTATAACCTTATGCCGATACTTGAGAGGCGCGTTGAAATTACCGAAGTTTTGCTAAAAGAACCGGCTATAAGCGTTATAAGAGACGCAAACGGCGTTTTGAACATGTCGGATTTGAAAATTGCAGGCATGCAAAAGAGCAACGGCACCCAGTTTGAAATGGATTTCGGCGCGGACAAAAGCCCGCTTCAGATAATTATAGAAGACTGGAGCATATCGAAAGGCACGTTCGGATATCGCGATATAGCAAAGCAAACCAGCTATTCTTTAAACGGCGTCAGCGTGCGTTTTGAAAATCTCAAATTTAACGATTTTACCTCTTATGATCTGCATTTTATTTTGCGCAACAAATCAAGCAATAAAATTGTAGAAATGGAAATTAAAAGCGGCGGGTTAATAAATCTTGCAAATTTCAGTCCTGAAAACATGGAGCTTAAAAACGTTAAAGTCGAGCTTGGGGGGTTTCGTAAACCGCTTGAATTTAAGGCGGATCTTAAAAATTTTTTGGAGCCAAAAATCAATTTATCCGTGTCTTTGCCGGCTTTTGGTTACGACGACGTTTCTTTATTCGTATCTAAGCAGTTTAATTTTAAAGTGCCGGCTTTTGATATTAAATCAAAAATGGATATAGGCGCCGGTTTCAAAAAAATCGGCGTTCCTTCCCTGACGCTGAGCAATAAGGACGTACGCGCGGACATTTCCGGCTCGGTGAATTTTACTCAGGACGGCACGACCGTCGACGCGCAGTTTAAAACCGGCGAGTTCAATATAGAAAACGCGGATTACTTTAATTTTCTAAAGCCTTATTCTATGCGCGGCAAATTATCCGCTGCCGGTAATTTTATTTATGCAAAAGGTAAAGCCGCAGTTCCTAAAATAACCGCGCAGCTCAACGGCGTAAGCGCGTTTATAAGCAATTTCACTATTGAAAATGTAAAAGCCGCGTATGAAGCGCAGGATAATTTCGACACTATGAAAGCCGATATTTCAGACGGCATATTCAAAGTCGGCCGGCAGATTGTAAAAAATGTGAAAGGCCAAGCGCAGTACGAACATAAAAAACAAAATTTTTACGCTATTTTGGATAATTCCAAATTCAACGAGCAAAACATTAAAATGAGCGTCGCCATATCCAAAGTCCGCAGCAAGAAGAGCCGCGTTGTAAAAACTATGATTTATACGGAACGCTTTAACCCGCAGGAAGTTTTTGATACCGTAGAAGATTTTGTCAACGCGCTTTCAAAAAACGAAGCCAAGAGCAAAAAATCGTCCGACGAAAGCAGTTTGGCATGGCTTCGCAATTTCCGCAGCGCTTTACCGGCATTTATGCCCAATGTTAACGGTTTTGTTTTCGCGGATAAATTTGAAAGCCCGATAATTAGCGGCGATAATTTCAGCGCGCAGATTAATTTGAAAAGACTGCTGCCGGAAATGAAAGGACTTAGCGGGACAATAGACGCCAAACTCGAAAACGGCGCCATATTAAAACTTCAGGAAGCGGCCGACAGATGGAAAGCGCTCGGCATAACCTTTCAGCCTTTTGTTATTATGAACAATATGGAACGAGCAGGTTCTTTTAAAATGGGGCAAGTGCTGAAAGACACGCCTTTTGAAGTAATGGCCGTTTCGGCGGATTTTGATAACGGCAAAATGGGCGTCGGTAATTTTTATCTTGACGGCCGCGTTATAGCGGCCTCTGTCGGCGGGCGCGTTGATTGGATTGGAGAAGATATCGATCTTGATATTTTTACAATGTTCAAAAATACTTCAAAGCGCGGCGTGCTGTCCGAAAATTTGACCGACGAATCCGGAGAGCCGGCTTTGGCTTTTAAAGCGGTCGGCTCCATGAGCGGCCCAGCAATTCATATAAGAAGCCCTAAGAAAACCGGCAGCGAAATACGCGCCGCCCGCAGTAAAGGTTTGCGCACGGATTTCAAAGCTCTGCAAAAATTTGTAAAGGAGAAGTGAATAATATGAAAAAAGCCAAGTTAGACATTATCAGTATTTTAGGCGAAAACGACGCGATAAAAGACGGACATTTTGAGCTCCCCTGCGGCCTGCATATACAAAGCTATGTAAATACTTCCCTTATAATGCAGTACCCGAGCTTAGCCGCAAAAGTCGCCGCCGCGCTTGCGGATTTATTCAATAAAAAAGTCGACGTGGTTTTTGCGGCCACGGTCGAAAACGCGATTATCGCGCAGGAAGTCGCGCGCGTTAAAAAAGCGCGCGCGGTTTTTGCAATTACGGAAAACAATATTATGAAACTTAAAGGCGGAATGGTAATACGCCAAAGAGAAAACGTTTTGGTGGTTGATAATGTCACTATGACCGGCCGCAAAGTACGCGAGGCTACCGCTCTTGCGGCTCTGTTTGGAGCGAATATAGTCGGCATTGCCGTGATTGTGGACAGGTCCGAAAGCGGGTCTATAGGGAATTTCCCGCTGCGCTCGTTGTTAAGTTATCCGCTTGATACTTACGAGCCGGAAAATTGCCCGATGTGTAAAGCAAAAATTAAATTAACTAAAATATGAGTTTTTGGTCTTACTATTTTATTTTAAACGTGATAAACATTCCTCTAAGACCAATCTCTTCTCCTCCTAGGGATTTACATATACTTTTATATAAATCTCTTTGATTATTTCCAAGTCTGGCTCCACAAAAGATAGACCCTTTGGGGCCGTCTGGGGAATCTACTAAAGAATATGATATTAATAAGGTATATGTTGTATTATCTGCTATATCGGGCTGAGGGTCTATGTAAGCAGAAATATCATCAGAATTAAGTGAATAAAATATAGTATTATTTCTTATTTTATTTTTAGCTGTCTGTGTTCCTGCTATTTTAATATCTAAGTCATTAAAATTTGTAGTTATGCTACCTGTTTGTAACATATATATATTACTAGCTTCTGCCAAAGCTTTTACATTTATAAACATTTCCATAGCTTTTGTTTTCTCTATTATTTTTCTGTATTGCGGTATCGCGATTGCGGCGAGAATGCCTATAATAA
>JAIRMX010000125.1 GCA_031258375.1 Elusimicrobiota bacterium
GTTTTTTTACTTTATACTCGGGAGAAGGCATTTTATCGGTTGTGGTATAACCAGCCTCCGCGTTAATTAAATCCGTCAGTCTGCCCACGACGGTGGCGCATGTAAGCTCGACTGTGGAAGGCCTGTTGATAATTACCCTTGTATTCGGCTCTCCTTCTAAAGTCCAGTCGTTCTGATCAAACTCTTCGGGCGCATAAACTTTGCCTATACACTCCGTTTCAAGGAGAATGCCTTCTTTTGTTTTCGTGGTAACCACGGCCGACATGCCGGTGGCCTGGCCCGCGGGGATTGTCATTTCCAAGGTGGAACTTTTTAGCTCGGTTTTATATGTCTGCGGCACTGTTTTCTGCACCTGACTTTCAACGGTTAAGCCGAGTTTAGAACATAACCACCCGTTAACATTCCACATATACGAAGGCAGGAAAGTTCCGTTATTAATAATCTTTTTTCTTTCCTCCTCCGATATGTTATCGGCTGCGGATATTTCTTTGGCAAAGGTGTCCAAATCAAGCCCCGCGCCATGCGCCTTGGCTAAAGCTATGCCGTAATCTTCCACGTTATAGCTTGATTTGCCCTTTATTTTCTTTATGGTTTGCGCGGCGCCTGCAAGCACCGTTATAAGGTTGCCCCAGAAAACGTCCTGATAACCGCTGCCGCAAAGAGTGCAGTTATTTTTCTTTGCCAAAGCGTCAAGCTCTGACGTCAATTTAGGCGACGAATTTTGCGGATAAAAGGCTTCTTCGCATGTGGAGATGGCGTTTACGCCGTTTTCAGCGCATATTTTAAAAGCGTCGTATACGTCGCGAAATAAACTTAAAGTCGTAATTATACAGGCGTCGGGTTTAAGCCGCGATAGCAGTTTGCCGGCGTCTTTGGCGTCGCTGACAATAACCCCTTTTTTGTCCGAGCCGATTATTTCCCCAATATCTTTACCGATTATTTTCGGATTAACGTCAAAAGCGGCGACAATTTCTCCGCCTTTTTCATATACGTAGCGCATTGTATATACGGACATTTTGCCGCAGCCGTATTGTGCGACTCTTACTTTCTTATCCATAAAATTTCCCCCTTTATTTGGACAGCATACCCTAGCGATTATGCCGACATTTTTTATTATAACATATTTCTTCGCCGTACTCCGCTAAAAGCGGTTGCCCAAGATTTACTTGGGCAACGCCGACCTTTCCCGTCAATACTATGGGAAAAAGAAAAAACAAAACTACTAATTTGATAAAATATATCAAATGAAAGAAATCCGCAACTTCTCTATAGTGGCGCACATAGACCACGGCAAAACAACGCTTTCGGACAGAATACTTGAAGACACGGGCGCGGTGCCTAAACGCAAAATGCAGGCGCAGCTTCTTGACGGTATGGATTTGGAAAGAGAGCGCGGCATAACCATTAAAGCCAAAGCCGTGCGCCTGCATTATAAAGATTATATTTTAAATTTAATAGATACGCCCGGCCACGTGGATTTTTCTTACGAGGTAGCGCGCAGTTTGCGCGCCTGCGAAGGCGTTTTGCTTTTAGTCGACGCTTCGCAAGGCGTTGAAGCGCAGACCGTGGCGCACGCGCATTTGGCGCAGTCTCTGGGATTGGAAATAATTCCCGTAATGAATAAAGTCGATTTAAGCCAAGCTGATGCGGATATGTCTGAAGAACAAATTTGGGAAATTCTAAAAGAACCCCTCGGCGCCGAGCGCGTGAGCGCGAAGACGGGCATGGGCATAGACAAACTTTTGGAACGCATTATAACGGATATTCCCGCGCCCTCAGGCAGTCCCGAAGGGAAAACACGGGCTTTAATTTTTGATTCTTTCTACGATGCGTTTCGCGGCGTTATAATTTATGTGCGAGTTGTCGACGGCAAGTTAAAAGCCGGACAGATGTTGCGTTTAATGGGCGCCGATTTTTCTTCAAAAATAGAAGAAGTGGGCTTTATGACTCCCAAAATGGAAAAAAGTATTAGTTTGCAAAGCGGCGAGG
The DNA here is from genome assembly GCA_031258375.1 of Elusimicrobiota bacterium. Lineage (GTDB taxonomy): Bacteria > Elusimicrobiota > Elusimicrobia > Elusimicrobiales > Elusimicrobiaceae > Proelusimicrobium. Next base: position 1,990 of record JAIRMX010000125.1, read on the forward strand.
TTGGATATGTCATAGCGGGTATTAAGGATATTCGTCAAGTGCGCGTAGGAGACACCGTAACGCTTGCCGACAATCCCGCCGAGACGCCGCTTGCCGGCTACGAAGAAATTAAGCCCGTCGTTTTTGCGAGTATTTTCCCCGTGGAATCAACCGATTATCCGCTGCTTCGCGCCGCGCTTGAAAAGTTGAATTTGTCGGATTCTTCATTCAGTTATCAAAGCGAAACTTCCAAAGCCCTAGGTTTTGGCTTCCGTCTCGGTTTTATGGGACTTTTGCATATTGAAATAGTAAAAGAAAGGCTGGAAAGAGAATTTAATTTATCTCTAATCGCAACAAGTCCCAACGTTATTTATCAGGTGAAATTTCATTCCCGCAAAAGCCATCCGCAGGAATTATCCGCTTTGGCCGACGCCGGAGACGGTTATAAATGGATTGACAATCCGGCCAATTTCCCGCCTTACGGCGACATTATTGACATAAAAGAACCTACTATAAAAATAAAGATTGTAACTCCTATTATTTATATGGACGCTATTATGACTTTGCTTAAAGACAAACGCGGCGTATATATAAGTCTTGAACACCTCTCAAGCCGGCGCATTATGATAAATTATTATATGCCTATGGCGGAAATGGTCATAGATTTTTATAATAAATTAAAATCGGTTTCAAAAGGATACGCTTCGTTTGATTATGAAATTGACGAGTATCGCAGCGCGGACGCGGTGCTTATGGAGATTTTAATACACGGAACTCCCGTTGACGCTCTTTCCGTAATAACGCATAAGGATAAAGCAGTAAGCCGCGGCCGTTTGCTTTGCGAGAAATTAAAAGAGTTAATCGGCCGTCAGCAGTTTGAAGTTGCCGTGCAGGCGCGCATGAACGGCAAAATAATCGCGCGCGAGACTATCCCCGCGTTCCGCAAGGACGTTATAGCCAAATGTTACGGCGGCGATATTACGCGCAAACGCAAACTGCTTGAAAAACAAAAAGAAGGCAAAAAGCGTATGAAAAGCATCGGCAGCGTGGATATTCCGCAGGAAGCTTTTGTGGCAATGCTGAAGATTGAGGAATAATTTTGAAA
>JAIRMX010000143.1 GCA_031258375.1 Elusimicrobiota bacterium
GAAATCCCGCGCGAGGTTCGCTTCCGAATTTACAACGCTTTTACTACTCTTGTTATGATTAAATATTTTCATAACTTTTCTCCTTTTTTGCCGATGAATTTTTTTCATCGGAATTATACTTAGTCGCATTGCCTTGTTAAGGTTTTTAATCCGGCACCCTGAACTTGTTTTTAGGCCGTCATGCTGAACCCTGTATTACTGCCTTACAGGGCAGGCCCGTTTCAGCATCTGTAGTAATAAAAGGCAGATCCTGAAATAAATTCAGGATGACGAACAGACAGACACTAAAACAATCCCGTATTAAAACCCCCGATGAGAGCATTCGGGGGCAGGCTCTTACGGGACATGGTTTAGAGTGGCGATTTCTTGTTTTCAGCTTACATTAATAGCCGTTTACTCCTAATAATATATTTATAAACATTATACTTAATATTTATAAATTATAGACATCAACCCACATCCAATAAATTCCACTGTTTTTGATAAAGCTCTATTATCCGTTTTTTAAATAATCCGTTTTCAGGTTTTAAAAGTTTAGGATCGCCGCGCAGCAGGAAATCCCTGTCTTCCACAGCCCATTTTAAAACTTCCCTGTCTTTTACAACGTCGCCTGCTTTAAAATCCAATTCTCCGCTTTGGCGCGTGCCGAGTATTTCGCCCGGCCCGCGGATTTCAAGATCTTTTTCACCTATTTTAAAACCGTCGGATGTAGAGCAAATTGTTTTTATCCTTTGCGCGGATAATACGCTTTGCTGTTTGGAAATAAGCACGCAACAAGATTCAAATTCTCCCCGCCCGACGCGCCCGCGCAGCTGGTGAAGCGATGCCAAACCGAAGCGTTCCGCATTTTGTATTATCATCACGGTCGCGTTTTTTACGTCGATGCCCACTTCTATTACCGGAGTAGCCGCCAAAATATCAATTTTGCGCGACAAAAAATCTTCCATTACTTTTTGTTTTTGCGCACTTTTCATCGCGCCGTGAATCATCGCTATATTATACTGCGGCAGAAGTTTTTTCAAATGTTCAAATTCCGCCGTTACGGCTTTCAATTCCACTTTATCGCTTTCGTCAATAAGAGGGTATACTATATACGCCTGCCTGCCTTTATTAATTTCAGACTGAACTATTTTAAACGCTTCGCTTTCTCCGGCCTGCATGGTTTTTATCGGACTTCTTGCTGGCGGCAAAGCGTCTATTGTCGAAACGTCCAAATCGCCGTAGAAAGCAAGCGCAAACGTGCGCGGTATCGGGGTGGCGGTCATAGAAAGCATATCTATGTCTTTTGCTTTCGCGCGCAGTTTTGCGCGCTGCTTTACGCCAAAACGATGCTGTTCGTCTATGACTATAAACGTAAGATTTTTAAATTTGACATTGTCTTCTATTAAAGCATGCGTGCCTATGAGAATATCGATTTTCCCGTCCGCAAGGTTTTCAAGAATTTTCTTTTTTGTCTTTGCGGGCGTTTTAGAAGTAAGAAGCTCTATTTTAATTCCCAAATCTTTAATATACTTTTGTATGGTTATAAAATGTTGCGCTGCTAGAATTTCCGTCGGAGCCATAAAAGCCGCCTGAAATCCGTTTTCAACTGCAAGCAGCATAGCGCAAACGGCCACAACCGTTTTGCCGGATCCCACGTCGCCCTGTAAGAGCCGCGTCATAGGTTTGTTTTTTTTAAGATCGCTGAAAATTTCATTTATAACTTTTATCTGCGCGGCGGTAAAATTAAATCCGAGCAAATTTTTAAACGGGCTAAGCAGTGTTTTTTTTATTTCATAAGCGTGATTTTTGACTATCTGCCGGCCTTGTTTTTGTTTTATGTGCCACGCCGTGGTCATAAGTAAAAATTCTTCATAAACCATACGCCTGCGGGCGGTTTCAAGTTCCGCCAAAGAGGAAGGAAAATGTATGGCGTATAAAGCTTGTTTTATGCTTAGAAGTTTCCGTTTTTGAGTTAGCGCCGGCGGAAGTATCTCTTTTTCTTCGTCCAAATATTTTTTTATCGCTCCGGCGACGGAACTGCGGAAAAATCTATTTGTAAGTCCCTGCGTAAGGCTGTAAAGCGGCGTCAAACCGCCGGCGTGAATTTTAACGTCCGGCGCGTCTGCGGGGTAATACTCTTCCACATTGATTACGCGCGAAGAAAAAGAACTTTTATCTTCCCCGCGGCCTATTACCCAAATTTTCGCGCCGGGCTTAAAATCCCTTTTAATAACCGCAAACGGATCAAAATGCCGGCTTCTTTGTTTGAACCAAACGGCTTCATAAATTTGTTTTTTATCATCCTGTAAAAAAGCCTTAAAAACGGTAAGATAGCGCGTCGGGATAATTTGCGTATTTATAACCGCGGCGAGAACGCAGATGTTTTCCGGTTTTTTAAAGTCGGACATCGGCGCGTGTGGCCTGCGGTCCTGATAATCGCGCGGATAATAGTGAAGCAAATCCGATATAGTATAGATATCCAGTCCGTTAAATAAAACCGCTTTTGCCGGTCCAACGCCTTTAAGAAATTTAATGTCAGGCATAAGTTTATAATTTGAATTTAATATACTCGCATAAATTGCTAATGATAGTATAGCATAAATACGATGAGACAATCGCCAATATTCATACATCGCAAAACATCAAAAACATAGTGAATTTTCATGGAGAGTTCTTTTCTCCTTTTGGTAAAAGGTGAGTACCCGCAGCGTGAAGGATTTAGTACCCCTTTTCTTTTTGCGAAAGAAATAAATCAGAAAAAAATATATAATTTAGTTATATTCCAATATATAAATTTTTACTTTAAAAAATATATGAGGGTATATTTTATGAAAAACAAAAACGCAATTAATGGCGATAGCCTGTATATCTATAGGCTAATTTGTCGTAAATTTTCTATTCTCAAAAATTCCGCTTTTACTTTAATTGAATTATTAGTTGTTGTCATCATCATCGGCATTCTCGCTGCTGTTGCTTTGCCTCAATATCAACTGGCCGTTGAAAAATCGCGTGTCTTAAAATTATTGCCATTAATGAAAAGTATTGCTCAGGCCAAACAACGTTATATCTTAGCTACCGACCAATATACCGGCGACGTTGATCTGCTTGATATAGATTTCCCTTACTTGCAGAAATTTTTGGACGGTAATTATTACAGGTATGAGCTTGATAATTTTAACGGTTATTTAAATGTGAGAAACGATAGCAACGGATTGACGATTGTAGTGTCTGCAAATTACGGCTACACTATTGACTATAGCTACCCATCACCTTCAAGATGTTACGCGGCGGAAAACAGCCGCGCCGAAAAAATTTGTAAAGCTATAGGCACATTATCTGGTCCCTGCGGCAATAATATTTGTTACAAAATAAATGCCTTCTGAATATAAATGGATTTGTAAAAAAACCGCTGTAAAACTCAAAGTAGGCAAAGGTACGGGAGGATTGGCAAGCAAGACAACGGGGATAAAATGAAAGTTTTTTATAAAATGTCTAAAAAATCAGCGGATAAGAAGTTGACATCATCTTCGTCTTCTTGCCTTTTCTTTTTTTATTGTCTACATGCTGTTTTAGCATTGTCCGAAAATCCAATATGTATTAATATCCTAATAATAATAATTCTTTCTATAAAGTAAAATGATATAATTTGCAATATAGACGGGGGTTTTAATTATGAGCGATAAAAAAATAAAATTCGGCGTTATAGGCGCCGGTAAAATAGGCACTTTTCACGCGAGAACTTTGGCCAAAATGCCGGACGTCGAGCTTGTCGGAGTTTGCGACAACGATCCTTTGCGCGCGCAAAAGCTGGCATGGGAATATAATTGCACGCCATATACCCGCCATAAGGAGCTTTTGCCTCAGATTGATGCCGTCATCGTTGCGGCGCCAACGGAACTTCATCATGCTATCGGCATAGACTGCCTTGAAAGCCGCGTGCATACTCTTATGGAAAAGCCAATAGCTTCCACTATGGAACAAGCGCGCGAATTAATCGAAAAGGCAAAAACAAAAAGCGTCATTTTACAAATAGGTCATGTCGAAAGATTTAACCCGTCGGTTTTAGAAGCTTTAAAATATATTAAAAATCCCAAGTTTATCGCTGTTAAACGTCTCGGCCCTTATGACCCGCGTATGGCAAATATCGGAGTGGTGCTCGATTTAATGATACATGATATCGACCTTCTTCTAACGATACTGCAAAGCGATATCGTAAGCATAGACGCAATAGGATTAAGCGCGTTTTCGGACTATGAAGATATTGCCAACGTGCGTTTTAAATTTGCAAACGGCTGCACGGCCGACGTTACGGCCAGCCGCGCAAGTTTTGAGCGCGCGCGATATATGAATTTATATCAGCCGGACGCTTATATTTCTGTCGACTTTATGAACGCGCGCGTCAAAATATACCGCAAAAAAACGCCGGTGATAAAATCGCTTGACGATATCGACGTTATTTATCCTTCTTTTGATAAACAAATGCCGATTACTTCTGAGATCTTGCATTTTGCGGATTGCATTAAAAACGAGAAAACGCCCGGTCCCAGCGGCGAGAAAGGCAGCAAAGCATTGCAAATCGCCCTGCAAGTCGTCGACGAAATTAAACGATATAATGTGCCGAAGGGAAAACAAGAAGATAAACGCGGTTCTTTAAGCGGTTTTGTGGCCGATATCGGCGGCGCGGCCAAAGTGGCTATAGACGAAACGCTTGATCGTCTTAAACGGGGCGGTAAATAATCATGCCTAAGCTTATTCAAAACAATAAAAATATTTTGATAATAGCCGGCGACGTTTCCGGCGACGTTCACGCTTCAAATTTAATTAAAGCGCTTAAAGCCTACGCTCCCGATATCACTATTACCGCTATGGGCGGCGACCGAATGAAAGCCCAAGCTAATAAATTCTTATATAATCTCGTCGCAAAAGGCGCAAGCGGCTTTATTGATCCCTTCAAAAAAATACCTTTATGGATGCGCCTTTTGAAAATGGTTAAGGATTATATAGCCTATGCTCGTCCGGCCTGTATCATAACTGTGGATTTTTACGGATTTAATCATCAAGTTTTGGGCATTGCCAAACATCGCGGCATTGCGGCTTATTATTACGTATGTCCGCAAGTTTGGGCAAGCAGGCAGTACCGCGCGAAAACCATAGTGCGGCTTGCGAAAAAAATGTTTGTCATTTTCCCTTTTGAAAAGAAAATTTATACTTCCCTTGGCGGAGACGCCGTATTTTTGGGCAATCCTCTGCTGGACACCATACCCGAACCTAAAGAAAAAATTTATGAAAGCGGCCGTATGAAAGAGTGGAAAATAGGATTTTTGCCGGGCAGCCGCCCCGGCGAAATTTCAAAACACACTATGCTTTTTTGGCAGTCGTTTAAAGAAATCAAACGAACTTATCCCAATGCCAAAGCATATTTTTTTATTGTGCGGGAACTTAGCGACGATAAAATCGCGCAATTGCTCGGCGGCGCTATCCCGCCGGAATTCAACATAGTGAGAGAAAACGATTTTAAAGTACGCAGCGAAATGGACTATGTCGCAACTTGCTCGGGCACGGCCACGCTTGAAAACGCTCTTTTGGGTTTGCCGATGCTTGTGGTTTATAAAACTTCATGGATTACTTATCAAATTGCAAAACTCATAATCAAAGTAAAGTATATATCGCTTGTAAATATCCTCAGTAAAAAAGCCGTGGTTAAGGAACTGATACAAAACGACGCGCAAGTTGAAACTATTGCAAAAGAAGTTTGTTCGGTTTTGGGAAGCGAAAAAAAATATAACGCTATGCGCGCCAATTTATTGCGTTTGCGCGCGGAACTCGGCGAGCCGGGCGTAGCCGCCCGCGCCGCGAAAATGATACTCGACGAGGTTTTCCCTTCGGAAACCTGCTAAATTGCTGCGGACATAAAGTTTATGGACAATATGCTTGAAGAAATTATAGATACTTTTAAAACCTACAATCCCTCGCAAGATACCGCGCTGATTGAAAAGGCTTATGATTTTGCAAAAAAAGCGCACGAAGGCCAAAAAAGACTTACCGGAGAGCCGTTTTTCACTCATGCGGTAGAAGTGGCTAAAATTCTGCTTGGCCATAAACTTGACGTTGAAACTATTTCCGCCGCATTATTACACGACACCGTCGAAGATACCTCTACGACTGTCAAAGATATAGAAATTAATTTTAATAAAGAAATATCTGATATGGTCGCCGGTCTTACTAAAATAGACAAGTTCGAAAGTACTTCCACCGACGAAGCAACCGTTGAAAATTGGCGCAAAATGCTCATTGCGATATCCCATGACATACGCATAATCCTGATAAAACTTGCCGATAGAACGCATAATATGAAAACTCTCCACGCGCTGCCTGCCAAAAGGCAGCAGGAAAAAGCTCTTGAAACTTTAAATTTATACGCGCCGCTTGCGCAGCGGCTGGGGATGTTCGGCCTTAAAAACGAGCTTGAAGATTTGTCCTTTAAATATCTTCATCCCGAAGAATACGCCGCGCTTGAAGAAGGCGTGGAAAAGAAATCGGAATATCTTGATAAAAAACTTACGAAATTCAAAAATGCTTTGGGAACGGTTTTGGAAAACGAGCAAATTCCTTATAAACTTCTTGCGCGCGTTAAAAGCCACTATTCGATTTATCGCAAAATGATAAAGCAGAATGCTTCTTTCAGCCAAATACAAGATCTTCTCGGCGTGCGGATAATAACGGACACGGCGCTCGACTGTTATCGCGCGCTTGGCGCGCTGCATGCGAATTTTAAGCCGGTGGCCGGTTCCTTTACCGATTATATAGCCATGCCGAAAATTAATATGTATCAAAGCATTCACACGACGATATTTTTTGAAGACACTCCGATAGAAGTGCAAATTCGCACGGAAGATATGCACCGCACCTGCGAATACGGAATTGCCGCGCATTGGAGATATAAATTAGGCTCTAAAGCCGACCCTCATCTTGATGAAAAATTAAATTGGATACGCCAGTGGATAGAATGGCAGCGGGATTTAACCGCGCCGCGCGAGTTTCTGGAAAGTTTTCAGACCGATATTAACCTCAATCAAATTTTTGTTTTCACGCCAAAAGGCGACGTTAAAGTCCTGCCCGAACACGCCACTCCGCTGGATTTTGCCTATCTAGTTCATACCGAAATCGGAGAGCATTACTCCGGCGCGCTTGTAAATAAAAAGATGGCCAAAATGAACAGCGAGCTTAAAAGCGGCGACGTTTGCGAAATACAAACTAAAAAACACGCCGAACCCAAACTGCAGTGGCTTGAAGCCGCGCGCACGGCGCGCGCGCGTTCTAAAATAAAAGTATATTTGCGCGGCAAAGGAATCGACTTATGACGGATAATATAATGCCGGTTGTCTCGACGCCGCAAAATGTTTCAAATAATATTTCCTGCTGGAAATGCGGGAAACAAATTGAAGCGGCGGATAATTATTGCAAGTACTGCGGCAAAGGGCAGGGCTCCCATATTTATTTTTATTATAAACACTGGGGCGTATGGATTTTATTTTTTATTATCGGCCCGTTTAATTTATGGTTTCTTTGGCGTTCGCCGATTATAAAAATTAAGTGGAAACTTATTTACGGCGCGGTTTTTCTGTTTTTATCCTGCTGGGTTTGTTATATTTTTTACAAAGCCGTTTTAAAAATTTTTGACACCTATGCCTATTTTCTGAATATTCCGTTTTAATAATTGTTTTTTGATATAATATTTTTAGTACTTAAAACGCTGCGTAGCGAACCGGCGGCAGGAGGATTAAAAGTAGTAAACGCAAGCTTAAAAAGCTTATTACAATTTGATTCTGTTTTTGGTAGTTCCCGCAAGGGAACAAGCTTTTGAGATATCAAAGGCACTGATAAAACCAAAGACAGCTCGTTATCAGGCACAAAATATCGGAACTTATAATCCCGATGTTTTGTGCCGAGCGTTTACCGCCTTCGGGCGGTAAACCACGGCTGTTATGTTTTGGGTTACTGCAAGAAGCTCAAATATAACGGCCGTTTTTGTTTGGTTTTGTCATTGCCCAAATTTGTAATCGGGGGCGAGTATGACAACATTGAGACCTTTAAAATATATACTCGTTGGAATTAACCCTCGAATGTTTTTATCGGATGCGGGTATGACAAAGCTGGAAAATAAAAAATAACGAGGTAAATTATGAAAAATAAAAAAGGGTTCACTCTAATAGAATTATTAGTTGTCGTATTAATAATCGTCATTCTCGCCGCCATTGCTTTGCCGCAATACCGGCTTGCCGTAAATAAAAGCAAAACTGCTCAAATTATGTCTTTGATAAAAAATATTGGAGAAGCGCAGCAAATATATTATTTAACAAATGATAAATACGCCGAAAAATTTGAAGATTTGGATATAAGTCTTCCCAAAGACGCTACTTCCTGCGGTACTAATGGCGTTTATACTACCGATTGTAAAAATATTTGAGTCTGGCAACTTACTATAGCCCCCGAATCTTATTACGGCGGTATGTATAAGGCTTATGCTCCCAAATTACCGCGGATACGATTTACCAATAAAGTAGTAAACGCTCAGAAAGGTCTTGCTTGTATCGCGCCTTTATCGGATAAAATGGCAGATAAAATTTGCCAACTTTTAGGCGGCAGGGTTACGGATGCCGGCGTTACTTCTGACAATAATTTTTACGCGCTAAATTAATGAACAAAAAAACGCAGTTTACATGCGGAGCTATTTAAGTATTGGCAATTAATTTACGCCGTTAATATATAAATTTTGTTCCGGTCTGAAGAGTTCCATTTTTTGTATAATAAAATAATGAAAATACATTTTGTCGGTATCGGAGGCATTGGAATGAGCGCGCTTGCGCAGCTTCACGCTATGGCCGGCGAAGAAGTGACGGGATCCGACAGACTTATTAACAGAGGGCACACGCAACTCTCCGTATGGACCGCGTTGAAAAAGCTCGGCGTAAAAATTTACCCTCAAGACGGCAGCGGCATAGATAAAAAAACGGATAGGGTAATTTTAACTTCCGCCATAGAGCCTGATAATATTGAAATTACAAAAGCCAAAGATTTAAATATCTCGATTTTGCACCGTTCGGAAATGCTGGCGGAACAAGTAAAAAATTCTTTTACTATAGCAATTTCCGGAACAAGCGGCAAAAGCACGACCGCGGCAATGTTATTTGAGATTTTAAGACGCGCCGGCAAAGAGCCTTCTTTAATTACCGGAGGGCTTTTGTCGTCTTTGCAGGAAGAAGGTTATTACGGCAATGTTTATAAAGGCAAAAGCGATATTTTAGTTATTGAAGCCGATGAAAGCGACGGCACTCTGGTCAATTATCACCCTAAAATCGGCATTATGCTTAACCTCGCCAAAGATCATAAGGAACTGGACGTGCTGAAAGGATATTTCCAAAAATTTAGTATTAACTGCGGCGTTTTTATTATTAATGAAGAAGAAAAAGGCCTTAAAGAAATCGCGGGGCAATACAAAACTTTCGGATTAAAAAAAGGCCAAACGCGCGCGCAAAATTTAAAAACTACGGGTTTTGGTTCAATTTTTACTATCGACAATATTCCGTTTAAAATAAAACTGCCCGGCGAGCATTATGTAAAAAACGCTTTAGCGGCAACTGCGGCGGCACGAGAACTCGGAGTGGATTTGCAAACAATTTCGCAGGCTTTGGCCGACTTTAAAGGCGTTTACAGACGTTTCAATACCGTAGGAGCGGTCAATAATATTGAAGTTATAGACGATTTTGCGCATAATCCGCATAAAATATCCGCGACTTTAAAAGCGGCGCATTTGCGCGGCAAAAGAGTTTTGGCGTTTTTTCAGCCGCATGCCCACGCGTCGGTGCAATTATTGCATAAAGAATTTATTGAAGAATTGTCAAAAAATATAAAAGCAAAAGACAAATTTTGGCTGGGCGAAATCTACTATGCCGGCGGCAGCGTGCCGGAGGGCGTATCTTCCAAAATTATATACGACGGATTAAAAAAGAAAAAAATCCCTGTAAAATTCGCCGCAAAACGGGAAAAAGCGCCCGCAGATATCGCAAAAGCCGCAAAACCCGGAGACGTCGTTTTAGTACTCGGCGCAAGAGACCCTTCTTTAACGGATTTTGCAAAACAGATATTCAAAAAAATACAAACTCGCTTTATTGACTAAAATAAATATTAAAGAGTATTATCTTAATTGGGACTAAGTCTCATATCTTTAATCCTCTTCTCTTTTTACGAATGCCAAATTTATCCCGACGTAGAAAAATAATAATTTAAGGTGTTCTTGCAAAAAAAGTCGTTTATTGCTAAAATTATTATGTTAGTAGATACTAACATAAATACAGAAAAGGAGATTATGATGAAAAAAACATTTCGGAAAATTCTAATCGCGGTAGCAGTGACAGCCGCTGTTCCGCTTTGTTCCTTTGGGCAAAGAATGTATACGAAAAATTATACGCTTGCAATAATTACGGGGGCAAGTAGAATACAAAAGTTCATAGAAATGAATGAAGCTCTGTTTTATCTTGACGGCGCACCGTTTTTAAGCAGCCGCGCCCCGTACAGAAGAGAGTATCTTTCTAAAATAGGAATACCGGCAAATGTATCCTGCTACAATAATGATATAGACTACAGCGGCGAATTTATATATCCGGAAGATATTGTTAAAATAGAAATATATAAATCTGACCGTTGGCTGCATCCACGTCTACGTGCAGGAAAGAAGGATGTTCATATGTATACCCTTCACAAAATTAAAATTGTCGGTAAAGATAACTCGCGCTCGGCTAGCAAAATAATGTTTCTACATGCGCATGATCCCATATATTGCGAAATAGATAAAGCCTTTTCATCGGAGCAAGCGAAGAAGGCGGAAGTATTGCATAATGAATTTATGAAAACGTTTAGGCCTAATAAAGAATTAGTGCCTACGACGGAAAACTATAGGCCGCCCGTAAAAATTGAAACAGATAAAGACAAAGGGGAAATAGTTACATATGAAAATTTTAATCACCCTGCTCGGATATATATTCCAAAAAATGAAACTTCTGCAATTAAAAAATCCGAGATAACCGAACTTTTTAAAAAATATCATGCTACGTATAAAGACTACTTGGGGGAAGGATTGAATAAACGTTTAGAGCAGGAAAGAAGAAGATTAATTTAATCCTAAATTTCGGAAGCCTTAAAAAACCCTTAGCAAAAAATACTAAGGGTTTTTTCTTATATATTCGTATACGGCGTCTTTGAATTTTTCGCCGCGCTCCTCAAAATTTTTGAACTGGTCAAAAGACGCGCAGGCGGGAGAAAGCAGCAGAATATCTCCAACCGCCGCTTTTTCAAAAATATATTTAACGGCGTTATAAATATCGCCTTTATCGGCAAGACGGCAATGACCGTTAAGCGCCCGTTTAATATTTTGCGTCGCCTCTCCTATAAGCACGGCTTCTTTGCAATGTTTTTTTAGAAGCGGGATAAGAGGATTATAGGGAAAACCTTTATCGCGTCCGCCTAAAATCAGCCATATTTTATTTGCGCTCTGCAAGGATTTAAGCGCGATTGCCGTGGAATCAACGTTTGTCGATTTTGAATCGTTATAACATTTTATGCCTTTATATTCGGCGAAAAATTCTATTCTGTGCTCAAGGGCGTTAAATTTGTTGAAAGCGCGCTGTATCGCTACAGCGGGAACCCCGCCGGCCAAACTCATTAACGCCGCCGCCATAGCGTTTTCCACATTATGCACTCCAAGAAGAGCAGAAGGCGGCCTTATGCGATGCCCGCAGGCAAAAATCATTTCATCGCCGTCATAGAAGATATCGCTTCGTCCGCTGTGTTTTGGAGACGAAGAAAACGTAAGGACTTTGCATTTGGCTTCTTTTAATTCTCGAACGCAAATCGTATCCGACCCGTTTGTAACAAAAGTCTGCGCGCCGGCCTGACTTTTAAATATTTTAGATTTTGCATTAATATAATTTTTTAGACTTCCATGATGTTCAAGATGGTCGGGCGTTATGTTCAAAACCGCGCTTACATCCGGCCTGAAATAAGAACTGTCCTCCAGTTGATAGCTGGAAACTTCTACAACGATTATGCTTCCGGCTTTGATTTTATCTGCGACTTCAGACAACGGTTTGCCGACATTTCCCGTCATATAGACTTTGCGGCCTTTGCCTTCCGATTTTACGTATTGGCGCATTATTGCGGCAAGCATATTCGTAGTCGTCGTCTTGCCGTTTGTTCCCGTAATAGCGAAAACTTTTATATTCTTCGGGGCAAAAGCCAGTGCAATTTCCAGTTCGCTAAAAATAGGCTTGCCGAGTTTTTTGAATCGCTTTATTATTTTGTGATTATGCGAAATACCCGGACTTTTTACCATAAAATCGCATTCGAAAATCTTTGAACTGTGACCGCCGGTTTCAATTTCCACGCCTTTTAAAGAGGAAGGAGTTTCAGCGTAAGTCTCTTCGCTCAGTAAAATTTTAAATCCGCGTCTTTTTAATAATTTCGCAACGGCAATACCGCTTTTGCCCGCGCCTAAAACGCAGGCTTTTTTATTTTTGAATTTTTTAGGATCAAACATAATATTTAAAATATCCGCCCGAACGTTATCATAAAGATAATAATACTATTTTGAAATTATAGCAAAATAAGAAGCGAAAAATCAGAGAAGCCATTGCCGCAAAGCCTTTCCGCTGTTATTTCTGAAGGCTGTAATCGGCAATCTTCCGATAAGATAAAGGGAGTTTGAGGTTAAATACTTTATAATCGCCCAAATCGCAAATAGGACCGGTCTTGTTGCATAATTAGGTAAAGAAGCTGCCCAAAGCACAACACAAACCATAACAGTACTCCAACTATTCTCTAAACTGCGTATTTTGGCAACCCCAGCTTGTTAAATCTGTTAATTAAACTCGCCCTTATACACTGTTCCCTATACTGCCCCTCTTCTCTGCGAGATTTTAGATTACTCCCAAATATTCTCTTTAATCGGTAAAAGCTGTTCTCAACTATACTCCTGCGATTATATCCTGCTTCTTTTTTCCATCCCTCTATTCCCATCTCTTCACATCTGCGTATTACCATATTACGCTCCGCCCACTTTCTCTTATCGTATATCTGGTAGTGATAGCAGGATTAAGCTGTCTCTATACACTTGCGGATGACCGACTTTATGTGTTTTGCGAGATTTGTGGAATGCTTTCTAAGCTGTTGCCTCTGAGATGTAAACAGAGATATTCCCGCGTTCTGCCAGAGCTTTGTTGTACTCTGACCAATTTATTATTGTTTTATTGGACTTAGGAGTGCTTCTTTTGCTATTATTCTTTTGAGTAGTGTTTAT
>JAIRMX010000148.1 GCA_031258375.1 Elusimicrobiota bacterium
AAAGACAATACGGACAGTACCGCGCTTGAAATCGCGCGTCAGTTTGAATTTGACGAAAGCGCGGCCTTGCTTGATTCGACTTTCCCGCAAAACGCTTCGCAGCGGCAGGATGCAAACGACGGAGACGAAGCCGTTTTAGACGATACGGCGTAAAATTTTGCTAAAATTAATAAATATGAAGAAAAATCACGCCAATGATTTAGAACTTAATCCTTCAACCTTTACCGACGCTGTCAAAAGATTTTGGCCGATGCTTAAACCTTACTCGCTTCGCGCTTTATGCGGGCTTGCGCTGACGGCTCCGCTTGGCGCGCTGGACGGCGGTATCGCTTTATTTCTTAAGTATTACGTAGATAACGTCGTAGTGGCAAAAAGCGCGGGCTGGGCGCAATATATACCCGCGATAATAGTTTGTTACGCGCTTATTCAAGGCGCGCTTAATTACGGTTCAGTTTATCTTAACAGCTGGGTTGGAACAAAAATCACTACGGACTTAAAAGAAAAACTTTATAAAAAACTTCTGACCTTTGACCCGCAGTATTTTGACGTTCACAATTCCGGCGATGTCGTTTACCGCTTTTATTCCGACGCGGATACGGCAAGCAACGGCCTCATAAACAACGCGAAACTGTTTTTAACAAGAACGTTTTCTACGATAGGCCTTGTTTTCGTGCTTCTTTATAACTCTTGGCAGCTCGCTTTTATCGCGGTGAGCGTTTTTGTTTTACTTGTATGGCCTATGCAGATTGTGCGAAAAAAAATTAAAAAAATAACGCCCAAATTAGTAAGTTCGGGATCCAATATTATCACTTCCTATAACGAGACTTGCGGCGGCTATAAGACTATAGCGGCTTATAATTTGCAGGATTATCAATTCCAAAAACAACGCGCCATATTAAATAATCTTTTCAATCTTTCAATGAAAATGGTCAAGCATACAAACTGGCTTTCGCCTTTAATGCATGTGGTCGTGGCGCTGGGCGTTGCGGGAGTGGTTTGGTATGGGAATAATCTTATTATCAAAGGCACGATAACCAGCGGCAATTTTGCGTCTTTTATAGCGTCGCTTCTTATGCTTTACACTCCGCTAAAATCGATGGGTAATAATTATATCGATATACAAAAAGCTTTTTTAGCCATCGAGCGCGTTTTCCAAATACTTGATTTTAAACCTTCAATAAAATCGGCTGCTCATTCTTCAAAAATATCCGGAGTAAAAAAGAACGTTTCGTTTGACAATGTCGTTTTTGAATATAGGGAGAATATGCCCGTGTTGAAAGGCGTTTCTCTAAACGTGCCCGTGGGCAGCACAATCGCGCTCGTAGGCAATTCCGGCGGGGGAAAAACCACTTTTGTGAATCTTATCCCGCGTTTTTACGACGTTAAAAGCGGCTCCGTAAAAATCGACGGCACGGATATAAGGGATATCGATCTTGCCTCGCTCCGCCAGCAGATTGCAATTGTGTTTCAAGATAATTTTTTATTTACGGGATCGATAAGGGAAAACATTATTGCCGGCAATCCGGGCGCGAGCGAACGCAATATTAAAGAAGCCGTAAAAGGCGCGCATCTTGAGCATTTTATATCGACGCTTAAAGAGGGTCTCGACGCGCATATAGGCGAGCGCGGCGTTACGCTTTCCGGCGGGCAGAAACAGCGCGTAGCTATTGCTCGCGCTTTGCTGAAAGCCGCTCCGATAGTAATTTTGGACGAAGCTACGAGCGCGCTTGATAATAAATCCGAAGCCATTGTGCAAAAAGCTGTGGAAAATCTTATGAAAGGCCGCACGGTTTTCATAATAGCTCATCGTCTTTCCACCGTGCAGAACGCGGACAGAATTATCGTATTAAACGAAGGCGTCATAGCCGAAAGCGGTTCTCACGACGATCTGATAAAGAATGGAAACGGCGCGTATAAAACGCTTTACAACGCGCAATTTAAAAATAAGAAAACTCAATCTTCCGGAGCTGCTAAAATGGAAGCGGATTTGCCGCTTTTCGAGGAGATAATTTATGAGGAATAAGCATAAATTGTTTGCCGATATGGCGGTTTTAGTGGCCGGCCAGTCAACCTGCTGCAGGCTGAAAGTCGGCGCCGTGCTTGTAAAAGAGGGGCGCGTGATAAGCATAGGTTTTAACGGCGTGCCTTCCGGCCGAAAGCATTGCGAAGATTATTTTAAAGAAATTTACGCCGAAAAATTTGCCGGCAAATATTCCAAGTACGAAGAATTTATAAAAACCAAAGATTTCTACGATATGCACGGCGCGTTTTCCAACGACAACGAGCTGCACGCCGAGCAGAACGCGATTTTATTTGCGGCCAAAAACGGCATAGCCACGCAGGGAGCGGATTTGTATATAACGCTTTCGCCGTGCGTGCATTGCGCAAAAATAATAATAACGGCGGGAATTCAAAAAGTTCTATTTAAAGAATTATACGATCGCTCTACCGAAGGAGTGGATTTTTTAAATAAAAACGCCGTAGAATGCCGTCAATTAACCGAAGAGGAGTTGAAACAATAGTTTTGACACATTTGATAAGCGTCAATAAATTTGATATATATTAATAAAAAGGAAAGCAAATAATATGAAGAGAAAACATGATAAAAACCAACTCCAGCAGGAAAATACCGCGCAAAAACATTTGTCTCAAAACGGAATACTTGATCTTGCGGAGATATTTCTTAAGAAAAATAAAAACGAGATATTTGTCGTGGCGGCGTTAATTTTAGTGCTTAGCGGCGCATATAGTCTTTATCGGCATAAACGCGAGCAAAATTATCAGGCGCAGTGGAACGGTTTATTTACGGCCGAACTAGCATACGCCGGCGGCGAAAAACCGCTTTCTGCGTTGGAAGATTTTGTTTCTAAAAATCAAAAAACCGAAGCCGGCGTTTACGGCGCGCTTGAGCTTGCAAATGCATATTATCAAATGAAAGATTATTCTAAAGCTGAAATATATTTTAAGCAGGCGGTAAATAACGGCAATAAAAACATGTCGGCATTGGCGGAAGTTTCCTTAACGGCAAATTTGTTGGCGCAAAATAAATACGACGAGGCGGAAGCTCAGGCAAATATTTTTATTACAAAAAACCCGGTTCATTTTGCCGTCCCGCAAATGCTTCAGTACAAAGCTTTGGCTCAAGAGCTTATGTCCAAAAAAGCTGCGGCTGTGGAAAGTTATACCAAAATTACAAACGATTATCCCAACACTTATCCCGCCGCTTTTGCAAAAATGCGTCTTGATATATTAAAAAATAATGTATAATAAATCTTTGAAATATAGTATAAATGAATTAATTATAAAAATTGTTTAGAATATGTTTTAGAGGAGCAAATTATGTTTAATATTTATTTTAAAATTAA
>JAIRMX010000157.1 GCA_031258375.1 Elusimicrobiota bacterium
CCAATAAATTTTGTTCGTTTTCTATGGCAACCTGTTTGCCTTCTACGGTAACGTAACCTTTGTTAGTCATTTTATCCTCCGACGGAAATAGCGTTAAATTTGCAAACGGACATACAAGCTCCGCATTTAATGCATTTTTTGGGGTCAATTGTATGCGCGCGTTTTACTTCGCCGATTACGGCGCCCGCGGGGCAGGCTCTTTTACAGGCGGTGCAGCCTTTGCATTTTTCCGCATTTACGGCGTATTTGGCCAAAGCTTTACAGTTATTTGTGGGGCATGTTTTTTCTTTAATATGAGCCAGATATTCTTCCGAGAAATGTTTTAATGTGGAAAGAACGGGATTTGGCGCGCTTTTGCCCAGTCCGCACAAAGAGGCGACTTTTACAACGTTTGCCAAATTTTCAAGCAGCTCCAACGTTTTTAATTCCGCGCGGCCTTCCGTGATATCCGTCAGCATAGAAAGCATTTGTTTAGTCCCTTCTCTGCAGGATACGCATTTGCCGCAAGATTCGTTTTGAGTGAAGTTCATAAAGAACTTGGCGATATTGACCATGCAAGTTGTATTATTCATCACAACAAGCCCGCCCGAACCTACCATTGCCCCGACGGATTTTAGAGAGTCAAAATCCATCGGAAGGTCCATATGTTCTTTAGTTAAACATCCGCCGGAAGGACCGCCTATTTGAACCGCCTTGAAAGCTTCCAAGTCGGCCTCGCCTTTTGCATTCACAGTTCCGCCGGCAATTTCATTGACTATAGTTCTAATGCTTGTGCCAAAGGGAACTTCCACAAGGCCGGTATTGCATACATGCCCCGTTAAAGCGTAAGTTTTTGTTCCTGGAGAAGAAGGCGTGCCCATTTTTTTATATTCCTGCGGTCCTACTCTAAAAATTTTCGCTATATTGGCCAAAGTTTCGACATTGTTAATAACGGTAGGTTTGCCGAAAAGTCCGCTCGCGGCCGGAAACGGCGGTTTGGGCCTTGGCATGCCGCGTTCGCCTTCGATAGAAGCGATAAGAGCGGTTTCTTCGCCGCAGACAAATGCTCCGGCTCCTTCCATAATATTGACCTTAAAATCATATCCGGAATCAAAAATATTTTTGCCCAAAATACCCTTTTCTTCGGCCTGTTTAACGGCAGTTTTCATACGTTCTACGGCAAGCGGATATTCCATTCTGACATAAACATAACCTTCGTCCGCTCCTATTGCGCGCGCGGCGTGCATCATTCCTTCAATTACCGCATGGGGATTTCCTTCCATCACGCTTCTGTCCATAAAAGCGCCCGGATCTCCTTCGTCGCCGTTGCAAATGACGTATTTTTTGCCGCTTTGGGATTGACGGGTTAAATCCCACTTTTTACCCGTGGGAAAACCGCCGCCTCCTCTGCCTCTAAGGCCCGAGTCCGTCATTATTTTGCATACTTGCTCGGGAGTCATATTGCTAAAAACGTTATGCGCGCTGCCGTAACCTCCGTTTGCTATATATTCGTTAATATCTTCAGGATTAATTTTACCGCAGTCTTTGAGGAGAAATCTCGTTTGTTTTTTATAAAACGGAATATCTTCGGCTTTTGCGTAAGTTTTTCCGTCAGCGGGATTTTTATATATAAGTCTTTGCACAATTTCATTATTAACTACGGATTTTTCCACAAGTTCCGCGACGTCGCTCTCTTTGACTTTGGTGTAAAACGTATCTCCGATGCTTAATAAAGGACCTTGCTGGCAAAAACCCTGGCAGCCGCTTTTGGTCAAATAAATCTCGCGGCATCCTTCGGAAATAGTTAAACAGACATTAACGTTTCTGGCGGATAATTCTCTTTTAAAGGCTTCAAAAATTTTCATAGAACCGCTGGATACGCAGCCGGTGCCGGCGCAAATAATTATTTTTTTGCGAATATTTGAATATTGTTTATTATAAATTTCTTTGATTTGTTCTAAGTCAGCTTTTTGCATTTTCCGTCTCCTTAGCGGCAATTTCTTCAATAAGCGCGACTGTTTTTTCCGGCGTCATCTGCGGGAAAACTTCCTCGTCTATAACCACTACCGGGGCAATGCCGCATGCGCCGAGGCAGGAGACGCATTCCAAAGTAAACATTAAATCCGACGAAGTATGTTTAGCCGGGCTTAATGCAAGCCTATTCTCCACCGCGTTGATAATTCCTTCGGATTTTTTGACGTGGCAAGCGGTTCCGTCGCAAATTTTTATTATGTGTTTGCCTTTTGGCACTACGGAAAAATGCGAGAAGAAAGTCGCAACGCCGAAAACTTTTGACGGCGCAATGCCTAAAGAATTGGCCACAAAAGTCATAGCTTCCTGCGGCAGATAATTGTACTCCCGCTGAACTTCCTGAAGAATAGGAATCAGCTTATTTGGATTGTTGTCGTATTTGTTTAAAATACCGATAACTTCGTTTAATTTTCCTAATGACATGTTGTCTCCTGTGATATTATTATCAAATTTTTATTTATGTTTCGTCTGTTCCGCGCTGAGTAATTTTTGCGCGAGAACGGACAAAGAAGCTCCCAGATCTTCGTTTTGCACTATAATTTCATCGGGGCATTTTAGCCTTGCCGAAGAAAAATTCCATATGGCTTTTATTCCGGCTTTTATAAGAAGGTCGGCCACCGTTTGATTAGCCGGAGGGGGAACTGCAATAATGGCCATTTTAATTTTTAAACGTTTTATAAGCTCAAGAGCCTTTTCCAGAGAAAAAATCTTTTTGCCGGCGACGGTCGTATTATAAAGTTCGGGATTATTATCCGCCAAAGCTATAATATTCAAAGAATATTTTTCAAATCCTTTGTACTCGGCAAGCGCGCGGCCGATATTGCCCGCGCCTATTAAAAACACGTCTATTTTATCGTTAAAGCCTAAAAATTTTTCAATTTGCTCTATCAATTGTTCCCTGTTATATCCGTGTTTTGGCCGCCCGATATATCCGCTAAAAGAAATATCTTTTCTCACTTGTATAGCCGTAAAGTTAAAATGTTCGGCTATTTGGCCTGAAGAAATTAAGGGCATATCTATAGATTTCAAATATTCTAAATAAACAAGAAGCCTTCTTACCGTCGGTTCCGGGGCGGGCTTTGTTATTATATTTTCTTGTACGGCATTGATATTTTCTATTACTTTATAGGTCATTTTACCCTAGTTTTATATATTTTATCCGACGGATAAATAAAATTGATAATTGTATATCAATAAAATTTTATCAATTTAAAAAACGGCTGTCAACTTTCTCTCAAATATTTACCAAATACTTACGCGTTTGGAGATTTTATTTGTAGCAAGGTTTTCTTGGAAAATGAAAGAGAAACGGAAACTCCTTTTCGTCGTTGTTGAATGTATATAAGAGGGGAGAGGAGGCGCGCAAAGCGCGCGAAGCCTGTCCCCGAAGAGCTTGTCCTCGAAATTTGTAATCGGGGATCTATCGGGGATGAGGGCGGAGTAAAGAAGTTAAAAATA
>JAIRMX010000214.1 GCA_031258375.1 Elusimicrobiota bacterium
GATAAAGAAGCCGTTTCCACCGCGGATATTGAAGAAGCCGTCGAACGAGTTATGGCCGGCCCTCAGCGAAAAAGCCGCATAATTTCCGACAAAGAAAAAAAGATTATCGCCGCGCATGAAGCAGGACACACGGTAATCGCAAAACTTTCGGCTCACAGCGATCCCGTGCATAAAGTGTCGATAATTCCGCGCGGGCCGGCTTTGGGATATACTTTACAGCTCCCGCTTGAAGATAAATATCTTACTACAAAAAGCGAAATTTTAGACAAATTAACCGTACTGCTCGGCGGACGCGCCGCGGAAGAAATTTTATTTGGCGAAATTACTACCGGCGCGCACGACGATTTGTCCCGCACTACCGCCTATGCGCGCAAAATGGTGGCCGAGCTGGGCATGAGCGACAGGTTAGGCCCGATTTCCGTTCAAACGGATCAAAATGAAGTGTTCCTTGGTATGGAAATGGGAAGGCATAAAAATTATTCCGAAGAACTGGCCAAAGAAATTGACGGAGAAGTCAGCCAGCTTGTAAAAGAATCTTATGCCAAAGCAAAAGAAATTCTGCGTTCGAATAAGGCCGCGCTTGAAACTTTGATAGAAAGACTTATAGAAAAAGAAGTTGTGGAATCTGCCGAGATTAACGAAATTCTCGGCATTGCGAAAACGGCCGACGACAACGGCGGCGATATTACGCTTGAAGAATCTCTGGTAATTCAATCTCAAAGCAGCGCTCGACATCTTAAAAAAGAAGAGGCGGGCAATGCCTAAATATTTCGGCACCGACGGCATACGCGCAATTGCGGGCGAGTTTCCTCTAACGCGAGATTTTGTAATTAAGACAGGTTTTTGCGCCTTAAAAGAAATTGCCGCTCAGGACGGAACGGATAGATTAAGCAAAACCGTGCTTATAGCCGAAGACTCTCGCGCGTCCGGCCCGCAAATTGCGAAATTCCTGTCGGACGGTATTTTAGCCGCGGGGTTTAACGTGACGCACATAGGCATAGCGCCGACGCCGGCCGTATCTTATCTTGTAAGCAGTAAAAAATTTATATGCGGCGTCGTAATATCCGCAAGCCATAATCCCGCCGAGTTCAATGGCATCAAATTTTTTAATCACGACGGCAGAAAGCTGAACGAAGATCTGGAAAACAAAATAGAAACGGCAATAGAAAATACAAGACAAATTCCTCTTACTCCTCCGGAAGTGAAATTTATAAAAAACGATAGTTTAATAGAAGAATATATCGATTTCTTAAAATCGACTTTGCCGCCTCAAACAAATTTCAAAGGGCTTAAAATAGTGCTTGACTGCGCAAACGGAGCGAGTTATAAAACCGCGCCGCAGGTTTTTAAAGATTTAGGCGTCGAAACGATAATGCTTTTTGATAAGCCCAACGGTTTAAATATAAACGACAACGCGGGCGCGCTGCATACGCAGACAATGCAAAAAACCGTAAAGGAAAAGGAAGCCTTTATGGGGTTTTCTTTCGACGGCGACGCGGACAGGGTTATAGCTTGCGACGAAGAGGGCAATCAGTTCGACGGGGACGATATTTTGGCGACAGCAGCTTTGCATCTTAAATCAAAAAACCTGCTGAAAAATAATAAAGTAGTTTTGACCGTTATGGCCAATCTCGGCCTTATTAATTTTTTAAAACAAAACGGCATAGAACCCGTGCTTACCGCCGTGGGCGACAAATATGTTTTTGAAGCCTTGGAAAAGGAAGGCCTTTCCCTCGGCGGGGAAACTTCAGGGCATATAATTTTGCGCAATATCGCGCCTACCGGCGACGGCGTTTTATGCGCTTTACAGCTGCTGTCGATAATAAAACTGTCCGGCAAGAAACCAAGCTGGTTTAAAAAACAATGGAAGAAATATCCGCTAGAACTCATATCCGTTTGGGTTGATAAAAAAATTCCGTTGGAAGAAGTAAAAGGTTTTTTAGATTATGTGAAAACACTTGAATCGCAAATGGGCGGCGCGGGCAAGATTTTTGTCAGATATTCCGGCACGGAGCCTTTGCTTCGCATACTTGTGGAAGGCGAGGACGAAAAACAAGTTGCGGAAATTGCGCGCAAAACTGAAGATTTTTACAAATCTACAGTAAAGAAGTTGCGTAAAAAATAAGGCTCTAGAGCAGATAGTATAGATAAAGTTAATCTGAGTTTATGAGGACAAAAAGCAAAATAAGCAGGTATAAAATAAGTAAAATAGTTGAATGCTTTATTTTAGACCTGACGGCAGCACAAACGGCGCATTTTACAGGACTGAACCGCAAGACAAATTGCAGATGAAGCAAGAATTAAGTACTATATTAAAAAGGAGCCAGCCTTATATTTACTTATCTGGTCTAGAGCCAAAATAATTATTAAAGGAGAGTAAAAAGTATGAAAGTGTCTAATAGAAGTCATATAATTAAAAATGTGGTAAATTTTATAATTATTAATCGGCAATATATCCCCCCCCCCCCCCCGTGCTTCTCGTCGGAGAATCGGCGGGTTTACTTTAATTGAAATGCTTGTAGTCGTCTTAATCATCGGCATACTCGCCGCTATTGCCCTGCCGCAATACCTGAGAACCGTTGAAAAATCGCGTTTTATGCAATTAATAACTTTCTCCTCGGCCGTTAAAAAAGCTGAACAAATATACTTTCTTCAAAACGACACATATACGTCGGACTTTACTCTGCTGGATATTGAAATGCCGCCGGGAGGTAGTTTGTCGCAAAATAATACCGAGCTGACATTTAGCAACGAATTATCCTTAAAAATACACATTGAAGGAGGCAAAGCGGTTTGTATATGCGCGTACTCTAATAAAATACAAGTCCAGCACTGTAATTATTTTGATCGCCATAGAACGGATTGTAGAGCAGAAGCAGGCAATTCTTTTGCCGCCTCCGTATGCAAAAGCCTAGGCGCGGTTTATAATCATACGGATACGGGTGATATTGATATGTATTTTTTCTAGCAAAATTTGTTCTTGCTATGGAAAAATTAAACGCATATATTACCGTTCCCCTCAATTAAACACTATTACAATAAAAATCGTATAATATTATAATCGGAAGTTTGATGAGGATAGAAAAGGATAAAATATGAAACGCACTAATTACTGCGGCGACATAAAAGCCGATCTTATCGGAACAAAGCAATATCTTTGCGGCTGGGTGCACAGCTACCGCGATCACGGCGGCGTGCTTTTTATAGATTTGCGGGATAGAACCGGTTTTGTGCAAATCGTCATAGAGCCTTCAAACAAAGAAGCGTTCTCGCTCGCGCAGCAGTTCAGGCAGGAATACGTGATTACAGTCGAAGGCATTGTAAGCGCGCGCAAGGAAGGCTATGTGAATAAAAATATTTCTACCGGCGAAATTGAAGTCATCGCCGCCTCTGTGGAACTTTTAAACACTTGCGTTCAACTGCCTTTTGAAATTGATACCGATAAAAATATTGCGGAGGAAACCCGCCTTAAATACCGTTATCTTGATTTAAGAAATACGAGAATGGTGCGCAATATCACAACGCGCCACCGCCTTGCTCAGACCGTGCGCAGTTATTTTGACAAAAACGGTTTTATAGAGATAGAAACGCCCATTTTAACCCGTTCCACGCCGGAAGGCGCGCGCGATTATCTCGTGCCTTCGCGCGTTCATAACGGCAAATTTTACGCTTTGCCGCAAAGCCCTCAGATGTTTAAGCAAACTTTAATGGCAAGCGGAATAGACAGATATTTTCAACTCGCGCGCGCTTTTCGCGACGAGGATTTGCGCGCGGACCGTCAGCCCGAGCATACTCAGGTAGACATAGAAATGTCTTTTGCCTCGCTTGACGATATTTTTACAATCGGCGAAGGAATGATGAAAGCATGCATGAACGCCGTGAATATGGAAATTGAAACGCCTTTTGAGCGAATTGCCTACGACGAGGTTTTCAAGCGTTTTGGTTCCGATAAGCCGGATATGCGCTACGGGCTTGAAATACTAGACGCGACGGAAATTTTTGCCGGCTCCGGTTTTAAAGTTTTTGCGGACGCCGTCGCAAACGGCGGCGTTGTGCGCGCGCTTTGCGCCGAAAATTCCGCCGATACTTTCAGCCGCGCGACGATAGATAAACTAACCGAACTTGTAAAACTAAACGGAGCGAAAGGGCTTGTATGGCTTAAATTTAAAAACGGTAAGTTCGAAGGTTCCTGCGCAAAATTTTTCAGCGAAACAGAACTTTCCAAACTGCGCCAAACAATTGATATTGCGGAAGGCGCGGCGATATTTTTGGGAACGGATATGGAAACAGCCTGCTCGTCGTTTATGGGAGCATTGCGAAAAGAGATTATAAGAATTCTACATCTGAAACCGTCTAAAAAATGGGCGCCGCTTTGGGTAATTAACTTCCCGCTGCTCGAATATATCCCCGAAGAAAACCGCTACGAAGCCGCGCATAATCCTTTCACCGCGCCCGTTGCGCAGGATATCGCCCTTTTAGACACCGACCCGCTTAAAGTGCGCTCTTATCAGTTCGATATGGTTATTAACGGCATTGAGCTTGCGTCCGGCTCTATTCGCAATCACAGGCGCGACGTACAGGAAAAAATCCTCGCGCTCATGAAACATTCCAAAGAAGAAGCCGCAAGACGTTTTGGCATGCTTCTTAACGCTCTTGAAGCCGGCGCGCCGCCGCACGGCGGATTTGGGCTTGGTTTTGACAGGCTTGCCGCTCTGATTTGCGGCGAAGAATCGATAAAAGAAGTTATTGCTTTTCCCAAAACGACGGCGGCGTATTGCCCGCTTACGGAGTCCCCAAACATAGTCGACGAAATACAGCTAAAAGAGCTTGCAATTAAATTGGACTTAAAATAATTGTCGAATATCAACACATATTGGACATTGGCGGTCTTGTTGCACAATTAGGTAAAGAAGCTGGCCAAAGCACAACAACAAAACCATAGCAGTCCTCCAACTATTCTCTAAACTGCGTATTTTGGCAGTCCCAGCTTGTTAAATCTATTTATTAAACTTGCCCTTATACACTGTTCCCTATACTGCCCCTCTTCTCTGCGAGATTTTAGACT
>JAIRMX010000013.1 GCA_031258375.1 Elusimicrobiota bacterium
CATTGACGGCTTCTGCTCAAGGCGGGATAAAGCCTTATTATATGCGTCCGCGACGTTTTTCTTATAAGTATCGGGCAACAGCGGTTCTGAAACAGCGCATGAAAAGGAAACGTCGTTGCTTGTTAATACGGCTATGCTGAGCATAAGACGGCTGGAGACGCCCCGCACGCATCCGCTTAAAGTCGTGTATCCTATTACTTCAAAAGGAAGGCTTTCGCTCAGGGCTTCTACTACTCCGGTTTCTATAAATTCGGAGTAACAGCTTATTATTCCTACTGAGTTCTTAAGCAGATTTTTACCCATATCAAGCTGAGATAAAATTTCGGCAACGGCTTTTTTGCTGTCGTCAATTTCTAAAGTATAAGCGGTTAGGGTTTTTATCATAGAAATATTCCTCCATAAATTCTTAAATAACTTTATTTAAGTATAATTTCCCTCATAGGGAAATCCTTCTTTTATTTTATATATGCTGCTAAGTTATACTTCCGTATGGCAAACATGTCGCTGTTATATCAAATTCCATTTTATTTCATTAAATATCAAGCCAAATAAGAAATTCTTAATGGGTGATAATAATTACCCTATGAGGGTAAAACTAAAGACCATACTTTACAAAACAATTTGCGTTTGCCGCCATTCATAAGCCGGAGGACTACTAAAACGTTTTTTGCAGCAAATATCTTTTTAGCTTTTCCATGATTTCGTTAAAATCCAACGGTTTGGCGATATGCCCGTCCATTCCGGATTTGAGGGTTTTTTCAATATCCTCGTTAA
This sequence comes from Elusimicrobiota bacterium, assembly GCA_031258375.1. GTDB lineage: Bacteria > Elusimicrobiota > Elusimicrobia > Elusimicrobiales > Elusimicrobiaceae > Proelusimicrobium. The sequence goes on from JAIRMX010000013.1 coordinate 775, forward strand.
ACGCATTTGCCGTCATAGCTATAATAGGAATTTTTTTCGCGGAGGGAGCGTCCATAGCTCTTATGCGGCGCACGGCTTCATACCCGTCCATTTCCGGCATTTGTATATCCATAAATATCAGATTATATTTATCAGGCGCGTCGCCGTACATTTTTACCGCTTCGACGCCGTTTTTAGCATAATCAATCATCAGATTTGTGGGCTTAAGCATTTCCATAACGATTTCGCGATTCACATCAACGTCCTCTGCAAGAAGCACTCTATATTTCCCAAGGTCAACCGCTTTAGAGATTGTCTCGGCTTTAGATACAATATTTTCCGGACTCAAATATTCATTTATGCAATCATATATCGTTGATGGGAAAAGAGGTTTTGATATAAATTTATTAATTCCCGCGCTTTTTGCTTCTTCTTCTATTTCTCTCCAGTCCATGGAAGATATCATAATGATTATCTGTTCCTTTTGATGCTCTGCGCGTATGCGTCGCGCTAGTTCAATTCCGTCCATGCCGGGCATTTTCCAGTCTATAAAATTTATATTATAATTTCCATTTTTGCTAATAAGGGCAACAGCTTGTTCTCCGCTTGCCGCGACATCGCATACTACGCCCAATTTATGCGCCGTGTTGATAAAAAATTCTAATACTTCAGGCGTATCGTCTACGGCGAGCAGACGCAAATTTTTCCAATTCAAGCGCGGGTTCAACTCCGGCTTGCTTTTTTGTTCGGCACGTCGCAGCTGCGCGGTAAAAATAAAAGCCGCGCCTTTGCCAAGCTCCGACTGTATCCATATTTTCCCGCCCATCATTTCAACTATGCTCTTAGATATTGAAAGACCCAAACCGGTGCCGCCGAATTTACGCGTAGTGCCTCTTTCCGCCTGTTCAAAAGACGTAAAAAGGCGGGACTGCTGCTCTTCGCTTATGCCTATGCCGCTGTAGGCAACCGTTATTTGCACGGTGCAAACGCCGTTTTCTTCTCCGTTTAGCTGCGCTTTTACCGATATGGATCCCTGTTCAGGCGTAAATTTTACGGCGTTGGAAAGCAAGTTTGTCATCACTTGCGCTAAACGCTGGTCGTCCCCGTTTAGGAACGAAGGTATTTTATCGTCAATATCTACGCACAGCGTTTGGCGTTTTTGTTCGACGCGGAAATTAATTACGTCGACAACGCGTTTAAGCATATGTTCCAAGCTAAATCTTGAGGGAGATAGAACAAATTTGTTTGCCGCTATCTTTGACATATCAAGAATATCGTTAATTATGCCAAGCATATGCATAGAAGCTTCTTCTATTTTGTTTAGGCAGTAGTCTTTACGCTCTATGGTATTTGCGGATTTGGCAATGCTGGTCATACCTATTATGGCGTTCATCGGCGTTCGTATTTCATGGCTCATATTTGACAGGAAATCGCTTTTTGCCATGTTCGCATGTTCTGCGTCCGCGCGGGCTTTCTCCGCGTTTTCCTGCGCGGCGCGTATGGCGGTTATATCGTGAAATATTACTATAATGCTAGAAAAATCGTCGTTGCTATCGTGTACCGGCGTAAAAAATATGTTATATCTGCAGGGATCTCCGCCGGATATATCTATCGTTTCTTCAAATTTACTATGTTTCTTTTCCTGAAGAGCGTTGCGTAAAGCGGATAAAAATAAATCGGACAAACGTTTATCCGTAAAACGGCTGAAAACCTCCTCAAATAAATGTCCGTTGATCAAACCGAAACTAGCTATATGCGCTTTTTCAAGAAAAATATTTGTACAATAAGCAAACCTGCCGTATTTATCAAGAAGGATAATGATATCCGGACTGTTCTCAAGCAGCATTTGCAAGTATTTACCCTGTTTTTTCCTATCAATTTCCTTCATATTATCTATGTTTGACATTGAAAGGGCTACGGCTTTGTTCCGCTCGATAATATTTTGCAAACGGATTACTTGCTTGGAAAGTTTTTCGTTTTCTTTTTGAAGCGCTTCTATACGTCCCTGTAGATCTTCTGCCATAGGAATTGTTCCTGTTAAGTGCGGCTAAAACACCATAACCGTATACGTCAGATTATGAAAACGGTTTAAAAGCCGCTTCGTTGCGCTGTATACCGGGCATATCTCTCCGCCGCTGTAGCAGAGCATGAACGGCGCGGCATTGCCTATTAATTCTTTTGTTTTTATCATCTCGTTTTCCGAGTTAGGGCTGAGCAACAGCAGGCGCGTGAAACACGGAATTGCAAAAATCCCGTTTGCCCCGTTTTTCTTGATGTCTTCCAAAACTTTCTTAAGCGTGGTTTCCGCCGTTTCAAGCACGCTGTCATAATTGGCTTCCGCAAAAAGTATCTTTGCCCCGACAGGCACTTTCCCGCCGAGATATCCTCCTTTGGAGGTGATGGAATACATGCTTAAGGCAACGGGTTTTGCGCCGTCCCCGTAATCCACTAAAAACGGAAGTGTCGTCGTGGAAGCAAGGCCGTATGTTTGCACGCCTATGCTTATTAAATATTCCTTCAGAGGCACATTATTTATTGTTCTGAGAAAATAACCGTCCGAATCCGTTACCACCGCCGCTTGCTTTTGTATGTTTTTATCGGAAATGGCCGTAGAGTAAAAGCGCGGATTTATTTCTCCGCGCATAAGAATCATGGCTACTTTATTTTGATGCTTGTCTCCGTTAAGGAAAACGCAGGCCTTTTCGTAAGTGGGAGAAGTTTCGTTGGACAAAGTGCCGAATATAGGCGCGCCTCCGCATGCGGCGTCAAGATGTTCAAGAATGACGTCTCCCATAACTTCGGCGGAAATAGGAGCAAGCGCGAAAATAAGCGACGGTTCTCCGTCTAATTTAACGCGCGCTTGCGCATAAGCCTGTTTCACTACTTGTTCGGTATTGTCTTTTGTAATTATTTCTGAAAATGAAGTTGAAAAGGAAATATCGTCGCTTGTAAGAACGCAGAGGCTTATTTGCTCTATGCCGTATTGCGAGTTTACCGCGCTGCCCATAACGGTAGTGCCTATTATATCAAACTGCAGGTTTTTATGAAGTATATCTAGAATATTGGTTTCCGCAAATTCATAATAACAGGCTATTATTCCTACCGAATTTTTTAATAAACCGCCGTGAGATTTGATTTGCTCCAATAATTCCGCAGCCGCGGCTTCAGGTTCGTCTATTTTAGACGAGCCGGCGTTGAACATTTTTATCATAATTTCCCTCCGCTATCCTTAATTTCAGACATAATTCCGACATAAAAAAGCAGCATATCATGCTTGCGTATTTATAGCACATATTATAGCACAAATCGATAAAAATAAAAAGTTTTTTTTACTTTTAAAGAAATGAATGATAAAATATCTATTATGAAAGCGGCGATTATAACCATAGGCGACGAAATATTATTAGGCCAAATTACTGACACTAATTCCCAATATATTGCAAAACAGCTTACAAATATCGGGATAGAAATAATAAAAATATACTCTATTTCTGATAAAAAGGAAGAAATTAAAGCGGCAATAGACGCGGCGTTAGAATATGCGGATTTGGTTTTAACCACCGGCGGCTTAGGCCCGACAAAAGACGATTTGACAAAAAAAGTATTAGCGGATTATTTCCGCACAGAATTAGTCTTCAACAAACAAGCTTTTAAATGGCTTCAAGAAATATTCGCTAGTAAAAAAGCCTTAATGAACGAATATAACCGCACACAGGCATTGCTTCCGAAAAATTGCAAAATTTTACGCAATTATAAAGGCACCGCCAGCGCAATGTGTTTCAAGAAAGGAAGTAAGGTTTTAATTTCCCTTCCGGGAGTTCCTTTTGAAATGGAACATTTAATGCAAACGCAAGTAATGCCGTTATTAAAAGAAAAATATAAAAGTTCGCGCCTGCGTTATAAGGTATTAAATGTTTATAATATTGCCGAGGCCGAGCTTGCGTTAATACTATCTCGCTTTGAAGAGAGTTTGCCGGCAGGAATTACGCTTGCCTATTTGCCGTCCTTAGAAATGGTAAAATTACGTCTTACGGCTAAAGGAACGGCTGTTCCCAAGCTTGAGAAATATGCGGGGAAATTAAAAACGGTCTTAAAAAATCTATATTTTACCGAAGGCGAAAATAATTCTCCGCAACGTTCTTTAGCCGAAATTTTGACGATAAAAAAACTTACCTTATCAACCGCCGAAAGTTGCAGCGGCGGAAATATCGCCCATATTATAACCTCTATTCCCGGCTCTTCCGCTTACTATTTGGGCGGCGTAGTTGCATATTCCAACGAATTAAAAAAAAACCTCTTAAATGTAAATTCGGCTTCTTTGAAGAAATACGGGGCGCTCAGCGAAAGCGTGGCAAAACAAATGGCTGAAAATATAAGAAAAATCACGGGTTCTGATTATTCCGTCGCCACGACGGGAATTGCCGGCCCTGCGGGCGGCACGCCGGAAAAACCGGTAGGAACGGTGTGGATTGCCGTATCAGGCAATAAGGAAACTCTTGCGGAACGTTTTTTATTTTCCGCCAATAGAGAACGCAATATGGCAAAAGCGTCTATAAAAGCATTGCAAATGCTCTTAAATTTTATTGTTAAATACGACAAAATATAACAAACGACAATCCGCTCTAACCCTCTACCTAATAAAAGGGATTGAATATTATTTAAAGATATAATTAAAAAAAAAAGATAAAGCAAGAAAGTCATAAAGGAATAGAAAAAAATAAAAAAGCTTGCGCTGCGGTGGGATTTTATATATAATTCTTTTAATATGGAAGCTGGTATATAGGTACAAAACAAAAACTGATATAAAAGAAAGCGGGAAGCATTGAAATTGCGTAAAATCAGAGAAATACAGGTCTTGTTGCACAATTAGGTAAAGAAGCTGCCCAAAGTACAACACAAACCATAACAGCTCTCCAACTATCCTCTTTAATCTCTAAAAACTGTTCTCAACTATACTCCTGCGATTATATCCTGCTTCTTTTTTCCATCCCTCTGCTCCTTTCTCTTCACATCTGCGTATTACCTCATTGCGCTCCGCCCGCTTTGCCTTATCGTATATCTGGTAGTGATACATGTTTATATGTTCGGCAGCATTCCTATGCGGCGGCGCTGTAAATTCTATTCCATGTTCTTTTGCCATTATGTAATTACTATTTGCGTCATATGCCCCGTCTCCAATAATACTGCCTGTCTTTCCCGCTTGTTTGGCCTTCTCTGTTAATGCTCCTGCCTGCGTATTGTCATGTACTCCCGCTTTTGTGTTTACTGCTCCTATAATATCTCTGCTTGCATGGTCTAGAGCTGTATGCGTTTTCCTCCATGTTCTCCTGTACCCTGTACCTTGTTTTCTTACTTTCCATTCTCCTTCTCCAAATACCTTAAAGCCTGAGCTGTCTAGTAAGAGTACTATCCCTTTTTCTTTTATCCTATGACAATATTTTACTTCCATTTTCTTCATTCGACGCGATAAAGCAGTGTAATCCTGCAGCTGCCGCTTAACTCCCATATTCAACAGTACATTACCCGCAAAACCGTTGCTCTGATGCAGCGGCAGGCGAAATAGTTCCCTTAATGTTAATATAAGTTCGATTAAGCTCTCTCTATACACTTGCCGATGACCCGCTTTATGTGTCTTGCGAGATTTGCGGAACGCTTTCTTAGCTGTTGCCTCCGAGATGTAAACAGAGATATTCCCGCGTGCTGCCAGAGCTTTGTTGTACTCTGACCAATTTTTTATTGTTTTATTGGACTTAGGAGTGCTTCTTTTGCTGTTATTCTTTTGAGCAGTGTTTATTTTTCTTTTCATATACTAAAAGCATACGCTGCTCACCTTGTTTTTGTCCCCTAATTGTGCAACAAGACCATTCATAACAAAAAAACACTGCAATAATTTGACAAAATATGCTAAAATAAAATTGTAATAAAGCGGTTGTTGTATAAAATTTTGCTTGATTTTTGGATGTTCCGCGCAAGCGGGACAAGCTTTTGAGATATCAAAGGCACTACGAAATCCAAAAACAGCTCGTTATTAAGCACAAAGTAAAAGGAAGTCATGAGCCTTTTGCTTTGTGCTGAATGTTTCCCGCCGAAAGGCGGGAAACTACGGCTGTTATATTTTGGGTCTTTCGTAGGGCTCAAATATAACAGCCGTTTTTGTTTGGCTAAAAGGCTGAACAAATATTCAAAATAGCGAGGTAAAAGTATGAAAAAGGTATTATTTGTAATAATGTCAATTGCATTGTTATGCAATTTGGCTTTAGCTCAAGCAAGCAAAGGAGCTAAAAGACTTATGGCAGACAATTATGAACAAGCTATGGGTTTCTCTCAAGATGAAATAGAAGAACTCTACATAGACTATGAAGAACATCTTGACGAGAATAAACAATTTCAGGAATTGATGTCATGTGAATGGATCCCTGATTTTTTTGGAACTGATGGCACTATAGAAACAGAATCTTATGTGAAAGGCGAAACTACTGCTTATTGGAAAAGTATAGAAAAAAATAACGGACAAGAAGATCTATACGGCAAAATTACCGATTTTATTTATTCGCTTAATTTTGCTTTTTCCCCGATAATACAAGTCCTAAACAGCGATTGTTCTGACGAATATAAGAGAGAAATAATTAGCGCTACTCTTAACGGCAGTTTGGAGGATAAAAAAAATACCATCAATCCTTGCCTCGTAGAAGATTTTGCCCAAGCCACATGTCAGATTGAGCAAAATGGCCGACAAAAAGTCAAGCAAGTTTGCAAAGGCAAGTGTTTTAAACGCCAAAGTATTATAGACGAAATAAAAGCTGCTCCAGACAAAGTAAAATTATTTAACGAAGCATTAAAAAACTCTCAATTTGGCGATTATAAATAAAAAAATTGAAGAATATGGCGAACCTGACCCGGTGACTGGAGCAAGAAAAATAACTGATAGGATTGTTAAGAGATAGATTAAATGTTCCGTAAAAAGATATTGTACCCGTTTAAAAGTCAAAATTTTAAACGGGTTTTTGTTTGTATGTAATCGGCGGTTCTTTCAAAAAAGCGCGAGTTTTATCAGAAACACGACGAAATTCACGCTGTATAGCAGTCTATTTTGCAATGCGCCACACTTTTTCCTGCCGAAATGCGGCTATGGTTTGACGTTTTGCCGCATTGAGCAGAGAAGAGGCGTTCAATTTTTTCACTTTCGCGTATTCGGTAAGTCTAATGATTTTATCTCCTCTTAAATACGCCAGTCTTTTATGCAGGGATTCCATAAGAACTAAAGCCAAATACTCGCTCATGCCTTCATATTTGCCGGTAGCCGCATATTTTGAGAAAAGAGGATAGTATTCCTCTCTTTTGCTTTTATTTTGAATAATAACAGGCGGATAGCCGAAATGCGACAGCTGCAAATTTATCAGCACGCGGCCTATCCTGCCATTGCCGTCGTTAAAAGGGTGGATACTTTCAAACTCGCTGTGGAAATGCGCGATTTTTTCTAAAAAATATTTATCGTCGCCGCTGTAATATTCGTTAATCAGTTTTTCAAGCAGGGGTATAATTTTTTCCGGCGCGGGCGCAATATAAGTTCCAACGCGCACGTACTCGCCGCTTTTTCGTATGCGCCCGGCAAATTCGTCGTTAATCCCGCCGATGAGCATTTGATGAAGCAATTCAATATTGGCGACGGTTAACTGAAAATCCGGCTTAGTCCACAGATATTTTATAACTCTTGCGAGATTTACGGCCTCGTAAGTTTCGCGCAGGGAAACTTGGCGCATTATATCCTGCTCAAGCAGAATTTTTTCCGTTTCCTTAAGCGTAAGGGAAGAATTTTCTATGGCATTTGAATTATAAACCATCTCGGGAAGCTCGCTTTCGGCAAGTATTTTGAGTAATTCCCCGCGCCCCTTTTTTAATTTTTCATATTCAAATTTAAGCTTTTTTATTTGCTCTTTTTTGGCAGTATTTATCATAAATATCCTCTTTTCATTCTTTCATTTATTATGTCTAAATTATAATAAATTCACGGTATTTTGTCAAAAAAGCGTGAATTTTATCGTTTTTTCAATAAAATTCACGCTAATATCCCTGAAAGTTTAGATTTAAAAAAGTTTATGCGAAGTTTTAACCATAACTTTTGCAGGCTTGGATAAAGCCGCCGACGCGGGCGATTTTATATAATATAATATGCTCGGCGCAAAAAAATTCTATTTTATCATTTTGGTTTTGCTGACCGCCGGAATATTAATATCTTTATTCGGCTTTGGCGGAGCCTCCGGAATTATTTTAGAAATAAGACTTTCTAAAGTTCTAAACGCTTTGCTTTGCGGCGCGGCTTTAGGAACCGCGGGAGTTATGCTGCAAAATCTTTTGCGCAACCCGCTTGCCGATCCGTATATTTTAGGTGCTTCCTCCGGCGGAACTTTAGGCATTGTAATTGCAGAAATTGCCGGGCTGGCTTATTTCAGTTTAGGATTTTACGCATTCATCATAGCGGGCGCGTTTTTTGCCTCATTGCTTGTCTGCGCATTAGCTTATGATAAAGGCAGAAGCTCTTCCGTAAAAGTTATTTTGGCGGGTATTGCCGTAAATATTTTTTTAAGTTCTCTTGTAATGCTCGCGCTTTTTATTTATCGGCAGCCTTATCTTTCCGTATTAAGTTTTATGCTCGGCGCAATAGGAGAACGTCCGGTTTTCGTTTTAATTGCTTCGGCCGTATTAATAATTGCGGGATTTATCTTTGCCTTAACGCTTGCGCGCAGCGCGGATATTTTGGCTTTTGGCGAGCATCATGCGCAGACGCTTGGTTCAGATATAAAAAAATTGCGCTACGGAGTTTTATTTTGCGCGGCTTTGCTTGTCGGCGGCAGCATAAGTTTATGCGGCGCAATAGGTTTTGTAGGTTTTATAATACCTCATATCTCAAGATTATTCGTCGGCCCGAAAGTAAAAAATTTAATTACAGCCTCCGCGCTTTGCGGCGCGGCTTTTTTAGTCAATATGGAAGTTATAAACCGCTTTATTTTTTATCCCCGTCAAGTGCCGATAGGCATTTTATGCGCTTTGGCCGGCGCGCCGTTTTTTATATGGGTTTTACTGAAAAATAAAGGAGAATATTTTTAATGCTCGAAGCTAAAAACGTTTGCCTTGCCATAGAGGGCAAACATCTGCTCAAAGATATAAACTTTAAAGCCGAAGAAGGTTCTTTTATTTGCATTGCCGGCGCAAACGGAAGCGGCAAAACATTAATGCTTAAAACATTATGCGGAGTTTTGCAGCCGTCGGCAGGCGCGGTTTTTTTGAACGGGCGGGATATATCGCTTTACGACATAAGGCAAAAGAGCATGCTTATGCGCTTTTTGCCTGCCGTTTTACAAAGCGTTTTTAATTATAAAGTAAAAGATATTGTGCTTATGGGCACAAATCCGCATATCAAATGGTGGCAGGATTATACCGCGCAAAATGAAGCCGCCGCTTACGCCGCTTTGCAAAATACCGACGCCGCGCATTTGGCGGAGCGCGATATTTTTACGCTTTCGGACGGGGAAATGCAGAGAGTTTTTATCGCGCAGATTTTAAGCGCGCAGCCAAAAGCGATTTTGCCGGACGAGCCGACTTCGCATTTAGATTTAAAACAAAAGAACGACGTCTTTAAATTATTTTTGAAAGCCGCTCAAAACGGCCGTATTGTAATTTGCGCCACGCATGATATAGAGCTTGCAAAAAAATACGCCACGCATATTTGCCTTTTGAAAAACGGCGAAATTGACGGTTTTGCCCCTGCCGCGCAAATTGGCGACGCCGATATCGCCCGCGTCTACGGCTTGTAAGAAGTTTAATATTGCTTTAAAAACAAAAATCCTATTGTATTAAATATAGTTCACCACCGTAAATAGCCGTGTATGTGGAAGAGCCAGACATCTTTTTGCAAAAATTCCTCCATTTATTTATATCTGTAGTAAGCGATGGAGCAATAGCGCACAGTAAATTGCCCCTTTTTATGTCTCCCGCATTGGTAAGAGGAATTTGGTATATATAAGTTTGATAATTATGCCCTGTGTTTCCAATAACTCTTCTTGCCTGTATTGTCCAAAAATTGTCAGAGTTATAATAAATTGAATAATAAAAATTCTTGGTTTTTATACACTCTTGAACATAATTGCAGGAAGCAATTTGACTACCCTCCGGCAGAGAAACATCTAAATCGTTAAACTTTGTTGTATAAACACCGTTAGTAAGAAAATATATATCCTCTGCAGTCGTAAGAGCCTTTAACATTTTCGAAGCTTCGGAATAATAAGTTTTTTCAATCAAGAATTTATATTGCGGTATAGCAATAGCGGTGAGAATACCGATGATTAATACAACAACAAGTAGCTCAATAAGAGTAAAACCCTTAATTCTTAGAGGAGAATGCGGGGGGGGGGGGGGGTTTGCATTTTTTATTTTGCCGCGTAATTTTACCCGGAATTTATGGGGG
>JAIRMX010000014.1 GCA_031258375.1 Elusimicrobiota bacterium
ATATCTTTTGGATGCGGAAATCGGCGCGCCCGGCGACTCGATGGCCGAAGGCGGGCAGAAATGGGGATTGCCCGCTTATAACTGGCCGGAAAGTGAGACTGCCGATTTAAATATATGGCGCGGCAAAATAAAACGCGCGTGCGAACTTTACGACGCTTTCAGATTAGACCATCTTGTGGGGTTTTTCCGCACGTGGATTTTTGAAAACGGATCCGATAAAGGTCATTACGATATAGAAGACGAAGCCGCGCAAAAAACGCGCGGCGAAAAGTTTTTGCAAGCCGTAATAGAATCCGCCGGCGATAAATTGCCTATAGGCGAGGATCTTGGCATGATACCCGATTATTTACGCGCATTAATGAAAGAGATAAATTTACCCGGATATAAAGTTTTGCGCTGGGAAAAGGACAATGAAATTTTCAGAGATCCGGCAAATTATCCTTCGTCCTCCATTGCGACGACTTCCACCCACGATACGCCGATGCTGAAAGAATGGTGGGAGAATATGCCCGACTGGCAGCGCGCCAACGCGTGGGAAATGATTTCCTCCAACAAAACCGACGGGAAAATCCCGTTTACGCCGGACGTCCGCAAAGAAATATTGAAACGAGTTTTAAAAAGTTCTTCCTGTATGGTCGTTTTGCCGCTTCAGGACGTTATAGGAACCTCCGACAGAATCAATATTCCCGGTACCGTAAACGAATCAAATTGGACATATCGCGTTCCCTCTGAAACGGCGGAATTTCACGCAGGATATTTAAACGAAATGAGAACTTTTACGGAACTTATAAAAGAAAGCGGCAGGGATTGATTGCAGGCGGTTTTTTATCATAAACCGTTATAAGCAGTTTGCCGCTTTTAAGCAGTACGGTAAAATTATTTTCAAGCGCGACATTGCTAACTGCCGCCTGTCCGGGATTTAGAGAAGCGTTTTTGAGAGGATATTTTAAGTTTTTAAGCGTAATGCCGCTGCAGCTGTCTATCGACATAAGGCTTACGGCGCAGCCTTTATTGCAAGTAAATTGCCGCGTTTTTTCTATCGGGTAAACGCGCCAGCCAAAACCTTCAAAAACTATATTGAACTTTTTTATATAATTAAAAGCGGAAAATAAATTGCCAAGCGTAAAATCTACGCGCCCTCCCGTCGCGCAAACTACCGTTACGCTTTGCGGTTTAATAAAAGAACAGAAATCCAAACTTTTTTCAAAGTCGGTATTATCTTGCCGCGTTATTTTAAAAAGTTTTATCTCGCCAAGTTTTTTTTTAGCGGCGGCCGAAATCGAATCCAAATCCCCTATCGCCAAATCCGGCGTTATTTTAGAGCAAAGAGCCGTATCCGCGCCGCCGTCCAAAGCAAGAGTAAAATCGTTTTTTTCAGCCAGCGCGCGCAAGAAATCCGACGGCTCTTTTGCTCCGTTTGCTATTATCAAAATATTTTCGATTTTTCTCATAGTTTTTTAACCGCAAAAAATTTACTGCCAATTAATATATACCGCTATTGACAGAAAAATAAACGACATCACAAACCAAGCAATAACAAGCGGCGCGACGAACTTAAACCATTTTTGAAACGATATTTTCGCCATGCCTATTGCGCCGAGCAAAACCGCGTTTGTGGGTATGCAGACATTTGTCCAACCGTCGCCGAATTGATAGGCTAAAATCATAGTTTGGCGCGATATGCCTATAAGATCCGAAAGCGGCGCGAGTATGGGCATTGTCAAAACGGCCTTGCTTGAGCCGGAAGGTATAAAAAAGTTTATAACTGCCTGCATTATAAAAGCAATCCAAGATGCGAAAGTCGCGTTTAGTTTTGATATCGCAGCCGCCATATAATTCAAAATTGTGTCCAAAATATTTCCGTTTTCCGCAATTATGATTATGGAAGTCGCAAGCGCAAGCAGGAAAACAATTTCGGCCATACCGCGCACTCCGTCATAAAAAGCGGCCGTCGCGTCGTTTATTTTCATACGGCCCAAAACCGCCGCAATTATGGCAAGCCCAAAAAATAAACCGCCGATTTCAGTTATATACCAACCCCGTTTAAGCACTCCGTAAATAAGCAAAATCATTGTAATCGCAAAGGCCGCAAGCACCAGTTTTCGAGATTTTGTGAAACGCTCTTCGGTTTTATCCGACAAATGCAGCTCTTCTCTCTTTTCTCTGTCAAATTCGTAAGTCAGGCTTGCTTTTGGATTTTTTTCTATTTTATTTGCATAAAGCATCACAAAAATTACAGCTATCGCCGTTGACGCCGCCCAAATTATTATTCTCAGCGGCAAACCGGAATATAAAGGTATTTGGGCAATACCCTGCGCTATGCCTAATGTGAACGGGTTTGCAAACGCGCCCGCAAAACCCGCGGCCGCGCCTAAAAACGGTATAGCGACGCCCAATGCGGAATCGTATTTTAAAGACAATGAAAGCGGTATGAATATAGGTATAAAAATCAATGTCTCCTCAGACATACCAAAAGTCGCCCCGCCGATAGAAAACAGCAGCATGGTTACGGGTATATAAAATCGTTTTAACGCGGGATATTTTATAAATTGCGCGCTCGCGCGTTTTATAGCGGCGGTAATTGCGCCCGTGCGTTCGATTATCATAAACGCGCCGCCTATAATTAACAGAAAGGCCATGATTTCCGCAGCGGCGGAGCGCGTAAAAGCTTTCATAGGCGCTTGCAAAATATCGAAAAGTTTTTGCGGAGAAGATTCTATATAATGGAAAGAGGCGGCGACAATGACCTGCCTGCCGTTAACTTCCGTTTTTTCGTATTTGCCGGCAGGGATTATCCAAGTGGCGATAGCCGTCAAGGCTATAAGAGACATTAGGATTACAGACGTATTAATTTTTATTTTTACCATCTTCTGTATCAGCGAACCTCCGTTATCATGGCGCGTTTATTATTTGCGGCAAGTCAATAAACGCTGCCCGAGTTTTATTTAATGCTTTATATTTTATAAAATTTCTTTATGCTATGTATAGTACCAACTCCCATAGGCAATTTGCAGGATATTACTTTGCGCGCTCTTGACGCGCTTAAAACGGCGGATTTTATTTTTTGCGAAGATACCAGACAAACTTCAAAGCTTGCCGCCCAGTACGCGCTTAAAGCCAAACTTATAAGATATAACGAGCATAGCGAAATATCGCTGTCGCGATGCGTTGCGCTTTTAAAAGAAGGCAGAAACTGCGCGTTAGTTTGCGACGCCGGCACGCCGTGCATATCCGACCCGGGATGGAAGCTGGTCAAAGAAGCTCGGGCAAACGATATCGAAGTTGTCGTTTTACCCGGCCCGAGCGCGCTTACTTGCGCTTTAAGCGGAGCCGGAGTAGGCGGAGGAGCCTTTAGTTTTATAGGTTTCCCCCCGAAAAAACAAGGCAAAATCGTTAAAATCTTATCTGCGGCTTTTGCGCTTGAAAAACCTATAGTCGTTTATGAATCTCCCTATCGCGTGGTAAAATTTATAGAGATAATAAAAGAAAATTTCGACAAGGATATAAGAGTTACAGTCGCCCGCGAACTTACAAAAACTTTTGAAGAATGGATAAGCGGAACTGCCGGAGAAATTTTAGAAAATTTAAAAAATCGTAAAAAAATACTAGGCGAATTTGTAATAGTTTTAAATCATTTAAGCGAAGAAAAAAATGAAACGGAAAGCGAAGATTTTTGAATTTAACTCCCTAACGTCGGACAATATCGAGTTTATTGCCGACGCCTTAGAAAGCGGCTCCGTCGCGGTTTTACCCACGGACAGCGTTTACGGACTTGTCGTTTGTTCCTCCGCAAAAAACGCGTTAAACAAATTAAATCAAATAAAAAATAATCCTTCCGGCAAACTGCCGCAAGTTTTGTGCGATAAAGAAACGGCTTACGCCCTTGTTTGCGCGAATGCAAATTTCGACAAAATCGCAAAACTATGGCCGTCCGCATTGACCGTTATTGCAAAGACCTCGTCGCAGGGAGCAAAACTGCTCGGAGGCTCGAATACTATAGGCCTCAGAGTGCCGGACGATGATTTAATTTTAAGTCTTATAAAAAAAATCGGCAGACCTTTTTTTGCAAGCAGCGCAAATAAACACGGAGAACCCGTTTGTTCCGACCGTACGGCAATATCGAACGTTTTTAAAAATACCGCCGACATTATAGTTCTCAAAGACAGTATCGGCACGAAATCTTCCGCAATAATTGATATAAGCGCGTTTACGCCCGTCGTAATTCGCGGCGGTTTTTTAGCTGAAAAAGCTCTTAATTTGTTAAGATAATAAATATGTCTTATATTTTTGCGGCATCAATTTGTCTTGCCGTTATTTTTGCGGCAATTATGTTAAAGCGCTATTTAAAGCGCGTCCGCTCCTT
>JAIRMX010000018.1 GCA_031258375.1 Elusimicrobiota bacterium
ATTTTATTTGTGCGGTTAATACAAAACGCCCGCTTATATTTTTCAAGCGAGCGTTAATTATGAATGGCGGAACAAACTTATAAACCGGCCGCAAATAGTTGAATATTCAAATAATCATAATGCCAATTGGCCGCTTATCTTTTGCCCGATATCGGTATTTTTTGGAGGCTGCATTTTAAACATACCTTTAAATGCGTTTTTCACATTCTCAAGCGATTTTTTCTCTTCTAAATCCTTGTTCTTGATATATTCGTTGAATGCCTCAAAAAATTGCGGCCAATAACCGTGGGACAAAAATTCCGTATAAAAATATTCGTCGTTCATTATCTCTTGATAGCTCATATTCATAGTGAAATCATATTCTTTCGTGATTTTCGGACTTCCGGCTTTTAAATAAGTCGCTTCTTTTATTTTATCCCAGTTTATTGAATTAAGCCTTTTCTTATTTTCTTCTCTAGAAAATTCCAAAAAGGTTTGGAATTTATTCATATATTCTATAAGTTCCTCAGGATATTTCAATTCTGTCATATCAAGATCGTAATCCGTAAAAATTTCTTTATCCAATAATTCAAACGGGTTGCGATATAATCTATACATATTTTGTTCGGCAGTTTTTGGCATGGATTGAGCGCTAGCCTTGTTTGGCACCAATAAAAAACCTATAAGCGTCAATACGCCGCCACACCACCTCATTATACGGAATGCTTTAAGTGTACCGCGTGAAAATACTTGGTTGGCGTATTGACCTATACATCCTCCTTTCGGCGTCAAGCCAATTAATAGCGAGACGAGTCCTGTTAGTGAAAATAAAACTGTCAGTTGCCCTCTCAACTCTGATGCAGACGGTTTATGTGCGTTTTGCTCATCAGACAATCCTGTCGAGTATGACGTATCAGCTTGCGAAATAGAATCCATTAGAGCTGCTTGCTGCGCAGATACGCCCGAAGTCAGCGAAACAATCAATATTATCGCCGTTATTTTCCTTATTTTATTCATTTCTACCTCCGTTGTTATTTAGCTAAAACTAATAATGTTAGTATTAACTAAATAAAATCTTACTATAAAAGCCCTCTTTTTACAAGGGGCCAAAAGTCCTATGCCGTTTAAACTTGAAAAGAAAGAGGCTGTTTTAAAGAGGTTAAAGATGCGATTGTTTTTTGAGTACTTGATAGATTATGCGGAACTCGGCTTTCAAAGATAATAAGGGAAGTAAAACAAATGGGGCGGCTAATGCCGCCCCCGACTTAAATTATTTATTGTCCTTAAGCAAAGAACACAGCGCGATGGAGTTTAATTTTACCGAAGGATGATCCGCTCTGGAAGGCAGTATAACCGGTATATTGGGGCCGGCTAAAATCGTCGCGCCTTCGACGCCTTCGGCAAAAAACGCTATGGATTTATACACGGGGTTTCCCGCGTCCAAATCCGGCAGCAACAGCAAATCCGCGTCGCCCGCGACTTGCGCGTCTTTTATGCCCTTTTCTTCCGCCGCCTGTTTGGACATTGAAATATACAAATCATAAGGCCCTTCGACCACGCAGTTTGGTATTTTGCCCTCTTTATTCATCTGCGCGAGAATTTGCGCGTCGAGCGTGGAAGGTATTTTTTCGTTGACTTTCTCTACAGGGCAAACTACGGCTACTTTGGGTTTATCAACTCCGAGCCTGCGCAGTATTGAAACGGCGTTATTTATAATCGCGGCTTTCTGCTCCGCGGTTGGGGCAATCATTACGGCGGAATCCGTAATGGCAAACATTTTATGATAGCGCGCGGTTTTAAAAAGCACAAAATGCGTAAGCAGCGCGCCCTGCGGCACAAATCCCATTTCTTTATTCAAAATAGCTTTCATATAATATTTTGTGTCGACTAGACCTTTTACCAAAAAATCCCCTTTGCCTTCTTTTATCTGCCGCGCGGCGATATTGCACATTTCCGGCACGTCGACGCATTGTATAAATTCAAATTTATCTTCCTTGAGGCCGACGTTTTTCATCATATTTTTCACCGGCGCGCTGTCGCCTATTAAAACGCCGCCGGAAATCAGGCCGTTCTCGTCCGCCATTTTTATCGCGCTTAGGGCTTCTTCGTTATTTGCGCCCGGCACTACCACGCGGTTTGATTTGCCTTTTACCATTCCTATCAATTCAGTGAAGTTTGCGAATTTCATTTTTTTTATCTCCTGTTTTTAAAGATACGCCTTTACATCCTATTTATATTCATTTATTGTTGCAGAATTATCCAGCGCACGCGTCGCGGCTTCGCGTAAAGCCGCTTTTTCGTCGCTTCCGGGGTAAACGAATATCGGCGCGTTGATCCAGCTTATTTTCTTTTTTAAAGTTTCTCTGATGTACGGATTGCCCATAAGGCCGCCGGTCAGAATTACCGCGTCCAAACGTCCCTCGGCGGCTGCCGCCATACATCCTATATACTTTATAAACTGATATATCATAGCGTCGCGCACTCTTTTTGCGGTCTCTCTTGAGCAGTTTATGACGGAATTGTCAGTTTTCTCCCCGGTATCTATAAATTTTGAAAGCTCTCTCATATCGTAAGTGCCGGTATAGGCGTAAATGCCGCCGTGTCCTTTTATTTTAAGATAAAGTTCGGACAGCGTGTATTTGCCGCTGTAACAGAGTTTAGCGAGGGAGGCAGTAGGCAGCGTGCCGGCTCTTTGCGGCGTCATAGGGCCTTCGCCGTCAAGCCCGTTGTTGACATCCTCAACGCGGCCGTTTATATGCGCTCCTACGGAAACTCCGCCGCCCGCGTGCATTACTACAAAACGGCATTCTTCGTATTTTTTGTTTAATTTTTGGGCTGTCAAAAAAGCGACTCGCTTTTGATTTAAAGCATGGAAAATTGAAACGCGCGGAATTTCCGGCATTCCGCTATAACGCGCAAGCGGGCTTAATTCGTCTACGACTACGGCGTCGCTTATAAAACTTGGACACCCCGCCTCGCCGGCGATATCGCGCGCCAATATTCCGCCTAAGTTTGAAGCGTGCACTCCCTGAGTTCCGTTTTTCAAATCGGCCAGCATAGCGTCGTTCACGTAATACGCTCCGCCTTTTAAAGGTTTTACAAGCCCGCCTCGTCCTATTACGGCATTAATTTCTTTTATGTCAACATTATGTTTTTTAAGCAGGCCTAAAATCATCTCTTTTTTCATCGGAGCCGTCTCCGTAACGTTTTTGCCTTCAAAAGGCGCTAGTTCTTTTGGCGAATAGTTTATTTTTAAGTCAAATACCGTTTGCTCGCCGCGGTAATATCCGATATCGTCGGAAGTCGAACCCGGGTTGATAACTAGAATATTGTGCTGCATGGGAACCTCAAGAAATAAGTTTAAGATTGAACGACAGGGTCGTATCTGATAATATTATAACATAACTAAGCGCATTAAGTCTGCTCGACGCATAGCCGGCGGCCGTTTAATTAAAATCAAGTACAAAAGCTCTTAATTTGTTAAGATAATAAATATGTCTTATATTTTTGCGGCATCAATTTGTCTTGCCGTTATTTTTGCGGCAATTATGTTAAAGCGCTATTTAAAGCGCGTCCGCTCCTT
>JAIRMX010000022.1 GCA_031258375.1 Elusimicrobiota bacterium
GAAAGCTTCGTGGCCGGGCGTATCGAGAAACGATATCTGCCCGCGCGAAGTTTTCACGGTATATGCTCCGATATGCTGCGTTATCGCGCCAAATTCTCCGGCAACGACGTTTGATTGCCTTATGGCGTCAAGAAGGCTGGTTTTGCCGTGGTCAACATGTCCCATAATGGTAACCACCGGCGGGCGAGATTTTAAATCTTCAGGATTATCATTTTGTTCTATCGCTTCGGTTATTTTTTCATTTGCAAATTCTTTGGTAATTTCCGTTTTAAAACCAAATTCGCTTAAAACAAGCTCCGCCATATCCGGCTCAAGACGTTGATTTATAGTTGCAAAAATACCAAGACTCATAAGTTTTTTTATGAAATCGTTGATTTTTATATTAGTTTTTTCGGCTAATTCTTTGACGGTCGGATTACCTAAAATCTTAATAACTTTCTGCGCGGGAGCCGACGATTGCTGCGCATGTTGCGCCGGCCGCGTTTCATGCTGCTGCGCCGGTTTTATTAAGGGTTTGCCAAACGGCGGCGGCTGAATAGTTGACTTTAATTCTTTTTCGGGTTCCAAAGATTTTGGAATCTGCGGCGTTTGAACTTGAACGGCCGGTTTAGACTCTTGAGCCGGCAACGATTGCGCAAGAGGTTTTGGCGCTTTAGGCTTCTCAACGTACGGAGCAGACTGTAAAACAGGTTTTACAGTTTCAAATTCCGCGGCCTTTTTTGCAGTTTCCGTTTTATGCGCGATTTTTGGAGGTTGCTTTTGCGTTTTCTTTAAAGTATGCCGCGCATTATCCGCCGTCTTCTTTGGCGCATGTTTTGACGTTTCGGTTGTTTTTGCGGCAAATTTTTTAGCAGCGGCTGTTTTATTAGCTACAGATGCGGCCGCGCTTGTTTTTTTTACGTCGACTTTTTTTGCCGCAATACCTTTCTTTGCGGGAACCTTTTTTTTAGCCGGCGCGGAGGAACCGTCCTTTTTAGTTGTTTTCTTTATCGTTGTCATTTTGCTTATCCTCCTGTTTTTGTTCCAAATATTTTTTTGCGCCTTCTATAATTTTCTCGGCCGTTTTTTTGCCTACGCCTTGTAATGTCGAAAGATGTTCCGCATTAAGCGAAGCAATTTTTTCCACCGTATTAAATCCGGCTTTTACGAGCACTTCGGCGAGTTTCGGGCCTATGCCTTTTACGTCCGATAAAGTATTTTGCTTAAGCTGCGAAGCTTCCTGTCCTTCCTGTTTCCTTTGAGATTCGCTTTTGACTTCAAGCTCCCAGCCCGAAACTTTTGAAGCCAGCCTTATATTCTGCCAGTCTTTGCCTATGGCTACTGCAAGCTGGTCGTCAGGCACAACAACCAAAGCCTGTTTGTTTTCCATACTGTTAATGCGTACGGAAAGCACTTTTGCCGGTGAGAGAGAATTTACTATCGTTGTAACAACATCGTCGGAAAAGGGAATTAAATCAATTCTTTCCCCGCTAAGTTCGCTGGTTACCGCGCGGATCCTGATTCCGCGTATACCTACGCAGGTGCCTACGGGGTCTATTTTGTTATCATTACTTTTTACCACGACTTTTGCCCTAAAACCGGGATCTCTGTATACGGATTTAATTTCTATAATTCCGTCGGAAAGTTCCGGCACTTCAACCTTCATAAGCTCTTTTAAAAATTCCGGCGAAGTGCGCGAAAGCATTATATACGGCCCGCGCTGGCCTTTATCCATTCTAAAAGCCGCAGATTTATATCGGCTCAAAATACTGCCTTCTTTAATATCCGCAAGTTCGGTATGGGAAAGAACTTTTGCTATAATCGCCTTAACGCGGCCGCCGTGTATGTAGCGCTCTTTTTTGATTTGTTCGCTATAAGGAAGTATGGCTTCGGCTTTGCCTAAATCCACGATAATATCTCTGTCCGAAAAACGGCGGACAAGACCGGTGATAACTTCCCCTTCTCGCGGTTTGAATTCTTTGTAAAGATTCTCCCGCTCAATGCCCCTCACTTTCTGTATCAGAACTTGTTTGGCAATTTGCGCCGCTATGCGGGAAAAATCTCCGACTTCAAGAGTATTTACCACTTCGCCGCCTATTTTTGCCTTTGGATCTATTTCCTTTGCGTCTTCAAGCGAAATTTCGGTTTCGCGGCTTGTTACGGTTTCCACAACAGTAAGCGTCTGAAAAGCTTGTATTGTACCGCTGTCGGTATCTATTCTGGCCGAAAGAAGCGCCGTCTTGCCCAAGTGTTTGCGAAGAGCGGATATAAGCGCTTCCTCAATTGTTCTAAGAGTATCTTCGCGCCTTATATTTTTTTCTCTCTCAAGACCTTCTAAAGCTAAAAGTAAATCTTTGCTGTCCATTTTTGTTCTCCTGTAATATTGCTTTTGCAGAGCCATTGACGACTTTGCAGTCAATAACATCTATTTTTAAAATTCTACAACCGGGTCCAAATTCGCTTTTTTGATATCCGTATATTTAAAAACGAACTTGGTGGTTCCGTCGTCAAGAGTTGTCTTGCCGTCGTCGGCTTCGGATATAATGCCGGTAAAGACGCCTCTGTTTTCGATAGGCTCTTTGGTAAATATTTTTGCCCTTTCGCCGATAAATTTTTTGAAATGCGCAGGTTTTTTTAACACGCGCCTCAACCCGGGGGACGAAACCTCCAAAATATACGCGCCGTCAATTAGGTTTTCCATAGTTAAAACCGCGTCTATTTTATTTGTCAAAAGTTCGCAGTCGGCAAGAGTGAACCCGTTTTCTTTATCCACAAAAAATTGCAAAAGTTTTTTACTGCCTTGATTTTGTATAATTAAATCCACCAGTTCGTACCCCTGCGTTTCAAGCGCGGCGGCAACGGCAGTTTCAATAATATTTTTATTTTGCATAATAACTTCCTTAAAACGGAAGCGGCTTGTCCCCAAGCCGCTTCCATGATGTATTTAATATATAACTATTATAGCACAAATATAAATATCTTTACAAGTTTATGTCGAACTTAAAGGTCTTGTTGGACAATTAAGAGACAAAAAGAAGGTGAGCAGCGTATACTTTTAGTATGATTAGAACAAAAATAAACAATGCTCAAAAGAAGCGCTCCTA
>JAIRMX010000170.1 GCA_031258375.1 Elusimicrobiota bacterium
AAGCAGGTTTGTGCGCGGCAGCGTAATCAACGCGGGCGACGGCAAGCACGAGCACCCCACGCAGGCGCTTCTTGATATATATACGCTTAAAGAAAAGTTCGGCAAAATAAAAGGGCTCAACGTGACGATTATCGGCGATATCGCGCATTCGCGCGTTGCGCGCTCAAACATATGGGGGCTTACTAAGCTGGGCGCGAACGTAACGCTTTGCGCGCCGGAAATAATACTGCCGAAATACTCAAAAGAATTCGGCGTAAAAGTAACCAGCGATATTAACGAAGCTCTTAAGGACGCGCACGCCTTAAACATATTGCGCATGCAGTTTGAGCGCGATAACGTGGCCGCCTTCCCCACGCCTTCTCAGTATTATAAAACTTACGGCATCACGAAGGAAAAGCTTAAAAAATGCCGCCCGGATATCGTCATAATGCATCCGGGACCCATGAACCGCGGAATAGAAATCAGCAGCGACGTCGCCGACGGCAAAAATTCAGTTATTTTAGAGCAGGTTACAAACGGCATAGCGGTAAGAATGGCCGTTTTATTTTTGACTTCCACTGCAAATAGAACGAATTTGTAGACATTCATGCATTTATTGCAGGGTATAAAAGTGAGGATAAAAATTATGAAAGATGCTGTAATTTATCAGATGTTTAATTTTATAATGGCAGAGAATGAACAGACGCCAAACAGGATAATATTTATAGAAAATATAAATAAAATTGCCGAATACGTTAATAATTTGCAATTTACTCCTGCATTCAGTACTTCCGTCCAATTATTAGATATGAAAGGAACCTTTTCTAAAAATGAAATTAAACATATTAAAGAACTTTCTAAAAGATTAAAAAAAATCGTTAAAGCAAGGAAATCATGGGGCATTTCAGATGGACAAATATTGCAACCAAACGATAAAATACCGGCTTTGTCAACCGTGAACGGTATCGGTGGTATGATGTATGGCAACACTCACTATTTTGTCTTTCTTTTTATTCCTTTAATTCCTTTAGGTCGTTATGCGGTAATTGACGAGGGGGGCGGATACTCCTTCCACGGTAAATTAGAATTAAACACTTTCCAAAAAATCTGGCGTTTTATAGCTTTATCCGCTCTTATTATATTAGTAATTTATATCACTGCAAAAATTATCATTAAATATTTATAAGATAACAAAGAAGCGAAAAGACTTCAACGCGGAAGATAATGACAAAGCTGCATACTCAGCCTGTAATGGCAAACGAAAGGATTAATTTATGAACTACTTAATAAAAACCGTGCTGGCGGTGGACCCGAAAAATAATTTGGACGAAGTTTGCGATTTATTGATTTAAAATGACAAATCCCCTGTCAACTGCCACGAAGACAATGGCAATACGATATTAGGGTATAAGAGTAATTTTTATATAAATTATTATTTTGCCTAATATATGCAAATTTTGTTGTTTATACAATTTTATAACTTGACTTATAAAATTGTATAAAATATAATTAAAATATGAAATATATTCCAAGGGAAATTGAGCCAAAAATTACTGCTGCAGTAAAATATTCTCCCGTAATAGCCGTTACAGGGCCGCGCCAAACGGGCAAATCCACGATGTTAAAACATTTGTTCCCAAAATATAGTTATATTTCTTTTGATTCTTCGGATTTACGGGCAAGCGCGAGAAACGACCCGCAAATGTTTGTTGAAAATTTAAAGAAGCCGGTTATAATAGACGAAATTCAATATGTTCCGGAAATTATTCCTTATATAAAAATTTACGTTGATAACTTTACAACCGCGTTGAAAAATGAAGAAATTGCGGGTAAATTTATATTAACCGGCTCTCAAGCGTTCACTATGATGGCAGGGCTTACGGAATCGCTTGCGGGAAGAATCGCGCTTTTTGAGCTTTTGCCGTTTTCTTTCTCGGAATTAAATCTAAAAATGACTCAACCGCTCTCATGTTATAAGCAATTATTAAGAGGATTTTATCCGTTGCCAAACGCTTCTGATAGGGAGTCGGGCGAATATTACGGCGATTATCTCTCAACTTATATTGAAAGAGATGTTAGGCAAATTTTGAATATTAAAGATATAGGCGCGTTTCAAACTTTTGTGCAGGTTCTGGCGGCAAGAACCGGCAGTATGCTTAATATTGCCAATATTGCAAGGGATTGTTCCATTTCGCACGCCACGGCAAAAAATTGGCTTTCAATTCTTACTGCAAGCCGCATTATTTATCTTTTGGAGCCTTATTTTAGAAATATCACAAAGCGCGTGGTAAAAACGCCGAAAGTTTACTTTACTGATACTGGTTTGCTTGCTCATTTGCTTAGATATAAAGACGCGGAGACTTTAATTTCCGGCCCGATGTCCGGTAATATTTTTGAAAATATGGTGATAATGGAAGCCGTAAAAAATAATAACAATGCGAAAAAAGGAAATCATTTTTATTTTTACAGGGATAATAACGGCGTGGAAACAGATTTGATTATTGAGGGCGGGCAGTTTATAAATTTATATGAGATAAAGGCAAGCAAAACTTTGAAATATGAAATGGCAAAAAACTTATCTTTAACGCCTATAAAAGCGGATAAGAAATTTGTTTTGTCTTTCAATGAAAATTCTATGCCGCTGGGCAATAACATCACGGCAATTTTATGGAGCGATTTCAGCAAAACTTTTGACTGATTAAAAAGGATAATTTATGAACTATTTAATAAAAAACGCGCGGGTGATGGACCCGAAAAATAATTTGGACGAAGTTTGCGATTTGCTGATTGAAAACGGCAAAATCGCGCAAATTGCCAAAAATATAAAAGCCGCCGGCGTTCAAATTATTGACGCAACAAACCTTGTTTGCGCGCCCGGGTTTATTGACACGCACGCGCATTTGCGCGAGCCGGGTTTTGAAGGCAAGGAAACAATTTTATCCGGCACGCAAAGCGCGGCTAAAGGCGGTTTTACGACGGTCTGCATGATGCCGAACACCAACCCCGCTATGGACAGCGCGCAGCATATAGAAATTGCAAAAAAAATTATTGAAACCGACGCGCTTGTAAACGTAAAAATAATCGGCGCAATTACAAAAGCGCGTGAAGGCAAAGAATTAACTGATTTTGAAGAATTAAAAAAAGCGGGCGTTTGCGCGCTTTCCGATGACGGCTCTCCGGTGGAAAACTCCGAAATTATGAAAACCGCGCTGGAGCAGGCCCACAGGCTAGGCCTGCCGATTACATCGCATGCCGAGGACTTAAAATTAACAAACAAAGGCGTAATGAATGAGGGTTTTATAAGCAGCAAGCTTGGGCTTACGGGTATTTCAAATGCCTCTGAATACGAGGCTGTGCGTAAGGAAATTGAATTTGCAAAACAAACAAAAACCGCTTTGCATTTTTCGCACATTTCAACGAAGGAATCCGTTGAGTTAATCAGAAAAGCAAAAAAAGACGGTGTAAAAATCACGGCTGAAGCAACGCCTCATCATTTTACCCTGACGGAAGAAGCGTGCGAGAGCTTCAGCGGCAACGCCAAAATGAACCCGCCGCTGCGCTCCGCGCGCGATGTTGAAGCAATCAAACAGGCGCTCAAAGACGGCACGCTTGACAATATCGCCACCGACCATGCTCCTCATGCTCCGCACGAAAAAGACGTTGAATTTGATTTGGCTCTTTTTGGCATAATCGGTCTTGAAACGGCGTTTCCTCTCGCTTATCAAACGCTGGTTGAAAGCGGGCTTATAAGTCTTAAAAAACTTATTGAACTTATGTCGTGTAATCCTGCAAAAATTTTTAACATTGAAGGCGGCAGTCTTTCTTTAGGCGCAAAAGCCGATATTGTTTTAATAGATTTGAGCAAAAAATGGGTTTACAGTCAGGACGAAATTTTATCTTCCAGCCGCAACACGCCCTATATCGGTTGTAAAATGAAAGGCTTTGTCAAACATTTATTTGTCGGCGGCAAACATATTTTAAAAGACGGCCTCGTATAATAAAGAACGCTAATTAAATTGTTTAGTTTTTTATTTTTAACATAAAGGAGTCGGAAACATTTTCAAGAATCTTAAATCAAATGACAAAGAGAATATTTATGGCAAAATTATTATTTTTATTTATGCCGACGGTATTATTTTTTACCGCCTGCGAAGCAAAGCTTTTAAATATTAACAATAACGGTACTGATATAATTGCCTTTGGCGATAGTCTGAGCGCCGGTTATGGGGCCGATAAAGAAAGCTCTTATCCGGCCGCGCTGGCGGCTATGATAAACGCGCCCGTTATAAATCTTGGCGTATCGGGAGATACTGCCCGTCAGGGAGCAAATAGGAAAAGCGATATTTTAAAGTATAATCCTTATATGGTTCTTATTGAATTTGGCGGTAATGACGCCATGCGCGGCAGGCCGTTTGCAGAAACGCAAAATGCGCTTGAAGAGATTATCGATTATGTCCATAAAGCCGGCGCAATAGCGGTTGTGGTTGATACCGGCGGCAATTTCAAAATGAGTCCTTACGGCAAAATGATGAAACGTCTTGCAAAAACAAAAAACGCTTTATTTATACCCAAAATTATGGACGGTATTTTTTATAATCCCGCCTTGAAGTCAGACGCGATACATCCAAACGAAAAGGGCTACAAAATAATTGCGGAGAAAATATATAAAAGGATTAAGCCTTATATAAAAAAGAACGTATTCATAGAATGACCGTGCATAACGGCTATTAAATTACTATAATTATATTAAGAACTTGACGGAGGTCATAGTATGCAAAAGTATGTATTTTTTATCTTGTCTTTTTTCGTTATTTTTACCGCCTGCGGAAAACCGCAGGAAGGCGTTGTTAAAGATTTATCGCAGGAAACCGCAAGCAAGTATGTCGGTACTTTCAGCGGCATATTGCCGTGCGCCGATTGTGAAGGCATAGATATGGAATTATCTATAAATCCGGACAAAACATTTTCTTTAATAGAATTATATCTCACAAAAGAATCCGATCTTTTTTTAACGGAAGGATCTTGGAAACTAAGCGATAAAGCGGATTATATAATATTAACTCCGTCCGGCTCGGACGCTGATAGAGAGGACGTTTTTTATACGCTAAAAGGCGTGGATTTGGTTAAACTTGATATTTACGCGCGGCCTATTGCGGATTCCCAGCTTAATTATACTTTGCGAAGAAAATAAAGCTCGGAGATAATTTTGTGACTAACGAAGAAGTTTTGAAAATTTTCAGAGATTGCGAGGCTTTGCTTGAAGGGCATTTCAAACTTTCAAGCGGATTGCACAGCAGTAAATATTTGCAATGCGCCAAAGTGACTCAGTATCCGGATATATCCGCAAAACTCTGTAAAGAACTTGCCGAAAAACTTAAGGATATAAAAATCGACGTCGTAATCGGGCCTGCTATGGGCGGCGTTATAATAGCGTACGAACTTGCGCGTCAGCTTGGCGTGCGCGGTATTTTTACGGAGCGCGTCGACGGGAAGGTCCAATTTCGGCGCGGTTTTGCGCTTGCAAAAGGCGAAAGGTGCCTTATAGCTGAAGACGTGGTGACGACCGGTAAAAGCACAAAAGAAGTCATTGCCGCGCTTGAAGAAACCGGCGCGCGGCTTGCGGCTTGCGGCTGTTTGATAGATAGAAGCGGCGGCAAAGCCGATTTTGGAGTGCCTTTGGTTTCAATGGCTAAAGTAGAAGTTGCGACTTACGAAGAGAATAATTGTCCGATGTGCAAGCAAGGCATACCGGTGGAGAAACCGGGTTCAAGAGTTTTTAAATAGTTTTTTGCGGTTATACGGTTACGTCTAAGCGTAAAAAATGTTTGTAGACAATTAAAATTAATTTTTGTAAAATATATACGTTGGGGCAAGTCCCCAACTATTTTTTGTTATTTTTCAATCAGTTTAAGCGCTCGTAGCTCAGTGGTAGAGCATCCGCCTTTTAAGCGGGAGGCCGTGAGTTCAAGTCTCACCGAGCGCACTTTTGCGAATATGTCTCTACGGACAAGCGTTTGATAATCCTTTATTTTAGTAGTTTTTCGGATGAGCAAAAATATTGGTTTTCGCAAAAGAATACAATTGTGCCCCCTTCGTCTATCGGTTAGGACACCAGATTTTCAATCTGGTGAGAGGAGTTCGATTCTCCTAGGGGGCGTTTTTTTATGACGATAAAACCCGAGAAAAATACTTTGGGTTTTTACTGTGCGCATATTTTTAAATACCTAAATTATTTTCAACACAATCAAACTTGCCTTTTATATTCGAGCTGAAAAATTGTTTTTAAGAGATTCTTTCAGAGCCGATGACTGTCAGTTTCGCCGTTCTAACACTAAAAACTATTCTTAAGCCCTTCTTTTAGAGAAGTAAATTTTTGGCCGGTGAGCGAAATCCATTTTTGAGAATTGCAAACCCAATGGCCTTTTATATGAGCTTCCTTAATTTTGTCATAATTGAGCGCGGGCGCAAACCCAAAAATACGCGCGGCAATTTCATAAATAAAAGCCGCAATCTCAAGCACGAAGTAAGGCATATTAAACATAAGAGGACGAGGCCTGCTCATAGCGTCAGCCATAGAATTTATAAAGTATTTCCAGCTGTAGCTTTTGTTTTCGCATACAAAAAAAGTTTGAGCGTTTGCTTGCGCGGTATTGGCGGCGATATAAAGAGCTTCGACCAAATCGTCGATATAAACAAAGTTAAAAAACATATCGCTGGAAGACGTATTAACCATTATCCCTCTGTTCACCCACGCCGCAATTTTTGATACTCCGGAGTCATTTTTTCCGTAAACTATCGGCGCGCGTAAAATAACTCTGTGAATATGAGCAGGCAATTCGTTAATAATATTTTCAGCCGCAAGTTTCGTTAAACCGTAATCAGAAATTGGGGACGGAACATCAAGTTCGCTGCGCGGATTATCCTTATATTCGCTAGCGCCTGCCGCCGCCTGGCTCGATAAATAAATAAAATTTTTTATACCTGCTTTAACGGCGGCCCGCGCCAAATTTTCGCTGACGCCGACGTTTGCGCGTTCAAACTCTTCTTTGTTAAAAGCAAATATCGCGGCGGCAAGATGAAAAATAACGTCAGCTCCTTCCATTTCTCGCGCGAGAGCGTCTATATTGGAATAATCGGCTTTTATAACTTCAACAGCCGGGTTTTCGCGAGCCGAAGGATTTGACCTTGAAAATATTTTAACGGTATAACCTTTCTGCAACAGTTTATCCGTCAGCCTGCGTCCTACAAAACCTAATCCGCCGGTAATTACAGCTTCAGCCATTATTAGTCCCTGTTTTCCTTTACTATGATAGATTTCGCGTCTTGCAACCCGTCGTCTATTTTTCGCGCGGCGGAATTTATATCGCCGCTTATCGCGTCAACATTTTTAAGGCCGAATTTGGCAAGGCCTTCGTCAATATCGTCTTTTGTAGGATAATTGCCGTTCATCACTCTGTCAAAAGGCCTTGTGCCGTTTGCCTGCGGCGTAAACATCAGCAATATTACGGCGACAATGGCAAGCATAATTATTTCTAACAGCCTGTTCATAAGAAAATATCTGTTAAGCCCGATAATCGACATAAGCGAGCTTGCCGCTATCATAGCCGCGGTTGACATCAGAAAAATGATGAAAACCGTTACAGGCGCAAAAGCGGTATAATCCGGAAAACAGACTAATACGCCGAAATGTAAAGCTGCCAACAAAGCTATACGCCAAAGTACTCTCATATCAAACTCCTTTACTGCGGGTTTTAATTTTCGCTTTTAAATTCAACCGTCACCGTCAATATATCTCTTGGGAAATCTTTTGGCAGCGGCGGATAGGGCGCGCTGTTGTTTGCGGACGAAGTCGCCGCATAATCATAAGAATCGTTGCCGGAAGAACGTTCTATCAGCACGCTGTATATCGCTCCGTTTCTGTCTATAGTAAAGGACACTAAAGTTGAAAGGCCTGTTTTTTTGGGCATTCTTTTGGACCATTCTTTCCACAACGCGTTGCGCACTTGAGTGATATACCAAGGATACGGAAAATTCGTAAAACTTGCTCTTACGATATTGCCCCCCGTTTCGGCGCCGTCGCTCATAGTATGTTCCAGCGAAGGGTCGATATTGGCGGAGTTTACGTCGCCTAAAATACTCGGTTTGGATAAAACTATTTTTTCCTCTTTAAGTTTTGCGGTTTCTTTTTTTCCCGGCGCGGGTTTAGTTTCTTTCTTTTGTTTTTTTGAAATTTGCTCTTTGGAACTATATTGTTGTTTTTCCGCCTGAGCGGATTTTGGCGGAACTTTAATTTCACTTTTTGTCTCTTCGGGCTTGGCGGGCTCGTCTTGTTTGCTCTGCGAAGGCTTTACAGACGCCGTATTTGCAGTATTTGCGCTTTCTTGAACGCCGTAGCGCGCCGGCTGAGAAGAAGAGCCTATAAAGTCGATAGTGTAAAGCGCGTTCTTTTGCCGGAGGGCAGGCTTCATACATAAGAGCAATATTAAAAATAGAACTATATGCGCGCCTGTTGAATATAAAAGTGAAAGATTCATAAAATTTATTCCCTATTTAAATTTTATCATTATTGAATAAAAAAAGACAATTCAACGCAAGATAGGGGTCTTGTTGCACAATGCGCCGACAAAAGCAAGGTGAGCAGTGTATACTTTAGTATTATGAGACCAAAAATAAACACTATATATACGATAAGGCAAAGCGGGAGGAGCGCAACGCGGTAATACGCAGATGTGAAGAGAAAGGAATAGAGGGATGGAAAAAAGAAGCAGGATATAATCGCAGGAGTATAGTTGAGAACAGCTTTTACCGATTAAAGAGGATATTTGG
>JAIRMX010000174.1 GCA_031258375.1 Elusimicrobiota bacterium
TAATTAACAGATTTAACAAGCTGGGACTGCCAAAATACGCAGTTTAGAGGATAGTTGGAGGACTGCTATGGTTTGTGTTGTGCTTTGGGCAGCTTCTTTACCTAATTGTCCAACAAGACTCCAATAATATTTATGAGTCACTCTACTCTTTGATATAATTTAATAATGAGTATTATGAAATCCAAATTTTTTATTTTTTCTTTTATAGGCGCGGCTTTATTTTGCATTTTGTGCGTAGCAGGTTTTGCTTATTATATTATTTCCGGCATTCCCCCCGTATACGAATTGGAAGATTATTCGCCGTCTCTAACCACTAAAGTTTTTGACCGTAAAGGAGAGCTTATTTACGAGTTTTCCGTGGAAAAACGCTTGCTTGTGCCGCTTAAAGAAATTCCGGTTGACATACAAAACGCGGTAATTGCAATGGAAGACAGGAATTTTTTTAATCACCCGGGCATTTCTTTAAAAGGCACTTTAAGGGCCGTGATAAACGATTTGCTGCTCGGGAGAAAAGCGCAGGGCGGCTCTACGGTAACCCAGCAATTATCGCGCGGAATATTTTTAACCAAAGAAAAAAAAATCATAAGGAAGATAAGAGAAATTTTCCTTGCCGTGCAAATAGAAAAGGCTTTCAGCAAACAGGAAATTTTGCAGCTTTATCTTAACGAAATTTATATGGGCGAAGGCGCTTACGGCGTAAAAGCGGCGGCAAAAAAATATTTCGATAAAGACCTTGAAGATTTAACGCTCGGCGAAAGCGCGATGCTTGTGGGCGTGATACCTTTGCCAAGCAAATATAATCCTTTTTCCAATCCCGAAACGGCCAAAAAACGCAGAGCGCTGGTCCTTAATTCTATGCTCGAAATGGGTTTTATAAACTCTGAGGAAGCCGCGCTTGCAAAAGAAGAACCTCTTCCCGACCGCAAAAATATATTGTCAAAACCCGGATTATATTTTGTAGAACACGTGCGCCGCGAGCTCGAGCCGAAATACGGCGTGGAAACTTTTTGGAAAGGCGGCTTGAATATTTATACGACCATAGACATAGAAAAGCAAGCCGCTGCCGAACGCATATTGAATGAAAAACTGCACGAATACGATTTAAAAATAGCCAAAAACCTCGGCATAGAAATCAAAGACAATACTCCCTCGGAAGAAATGATAGGAGAAGAGGAAGGCGACGATTTGCTAACCGAAGAGGCTACCGTTCAAGCAGAATATCCTCAATTACAAGGCGCGTTCGTGGCGCGCGAAGTAAAAACAGGCGCCATACGCGTAATGGTCGGCGGACGTAATTTTGATAATTCCCGTTTCAACCGCGCTACGCAGGCAAAACGCCAGCCCGGCTCTTCTTTTAAACCTTTTGTGGTAATGGCGGCTTTAGAAAAGGGCTACACTCCTTCTTCCATAATACGGGATCTAGATTTAGTATTTTACTACGACGGTAGAAACTGGCGGGTATTCAACGAAGCCAAAGACTTATATTCGCTTGAATTTGCGGCGCAGCCTTTTATATACGGCAAGGATTTTGACGTATGGGCGCCGCGCAATTTCGGAGGCAGAGCGTCGGGATTTATAACGATGCGGCGCGGATTGGAATTATCGAAAAATATCGTTGCGATTAATCTAATAGACGCCGTCGGTATAAAAAATACGATAAGCGTCGCCCGCCGCGCGGGAATAACTTCAAATCTCCCCTCCGCGCCGTCTTTAGCTTTAGGCGTCGCGGTGCTTACCCCGCTTGAGCTGCTAAACGCGATGAGCACTTTTGCAAATAACGGAATACGCGTTGACGATTATGCCGTAGAACGGGTGGAAGACCAAAACGGCCGCGTGCTTGAACAACATATTTCAAAAGAAAAAGAAGCTTTTTCCATGCAGAATTCTTTTATACTTATCAATATGATGAAAGGCGTAGTGGAGCGGGGTACGGGCGGCGCGGCGCGCGCGCTCAAACGCCCGCTTGCCGGCAAAACTGGAACATCGCAAAATTACCGCGATACTTGGTTTACCGGCATGACGCCGGAACTTGCCGCCACCGCGTGGATGGGATATGACGACGATACTTTCCAAGAAAGCGGCAGATGGACCGGCGGCGGAACCGTAGCCTATTGGTGGACGGATATAATGCAGGAGGTTTTAAAAGACGAACCGATAAGCGATTTTACCGTGCCGGAAGGCATATCTTTCGCTTTTGTCAATCCCGATACCGGCAAATTAGCCTCGCCCGCCGACAGAAAAAAAATAATGGAAGCTTTTATAAGAGGCACGGAGCCAAGCAGTTTTTGATATGATTTTTTATTTTCCACCAATCATTCGCTTAATTGTATTAATAACAAAAAAAATACTTGCATATATTTAAAATATTTATTAAACTTTTCTCATCGGGGTAAGTCCCCAAATTCAAGCAGGAGAAAAACAATGGCAGAAAAAGTTCTAAAAGTTGGCGTAGAAAGAGAAGACGGATTCCTTTACTACATTGATAAAGACGGCGATGTCTCCAGAGCCCAAATGGCGCGCGGCGGCAAGAAAGGCGGCAAACCTAAAAAAATAGCTAAAGTCGGCGTGAAAAAAGAGAAAGGTTATCTTTATTTCTTGGATAAAAAAGGCGACATTTCCAGAGCCAAGATGGTTAATGCAAAAAAGAAACGCTAAGCGAATGATTTAAAAAGCCCTCGATTGCGAGGGCTTTTTAAATTCGGTTTTACGGATGCGTTTTTGTTTTTTGGATAATTTATATTCTTCGCAAGTTTTCCTTTCAGTTTATAAATATACAATTTGCGATACTTAAATTCCACAGCTTAGATATAAGCTACAAATTTTGAATTTTACCGTCAATAAATAAAAGTTCGGGTTTGGGGCTGCAGCCTATTTTGCCGTTTTCCGCTCTTTGCATCACGTCATTCCACAAACCCCGCGCTTTTAAAACGATTTCAGCGACTTCGCGAAGAACGCCTTCGCCCGCGGCGGCTTGCGTTATATAATGCGCGGCGTCTTTAACTTCCTGCGGAGCGGTTTTTACCGAGCAGGCCAAACCTGCGCGGCGCAAAACGGGCAAATCTATAAAATCGTCGCCTATATAAACCGCCTGCTGCGCCTGTAAGCCGGTTCTGCGCAATATATCTTCAAACGGATTCCGTTTTGAAAGGAAATTCTGATATAAAAAATTCATTCCCAGCAATTTTGCTCGGAAAACCGTAGCCGGAGCGTTGCCGCCGGTTATAATGCCGGTCTTGATTGCGCAGTCCCTCAGTATATGGCAGGCTATTCCGTCGTAAGCGCAGAATTTTTTTATTTCCGTTACCTTATTATCCGCGTCGGCAAAGAAATTCATGCTGCCGTCCGTAAGCACGCCGTCCACGTCGGTCAAAATTATTTTTATGTTTTTTGCCTTTAACATAATATCGTCAAAGTATTTGTTTGTCATATCTATATTATATAATAGTAGTATGAAGAACATATTAATATCTTTTTGCATTTTGTTTTTTTTAATCTCCTGCGCGCCAAAGACTTATATAAGCCGGACGTATAATTTCAACAAAATGGAACGCATAGGGATTTTGGCATTTTCCTCGCCGGATAATTCTTTCAACGGCGCGGAAAATCTTTTTGCGGAAAATCTCCTTAGATACGGATATATCGTAGTTGAGCGCGCAAGCATAGAGAAAGTGCTCGGCGAACATAATCTGTCGGTAGATTCTTATTTGTCGCCGGATATTACCAGAAAAATCGGCAAGGTGCTGGGTGTAAGCGTTTTGCTGCTGGGGGAAATTACCTCGTATCTGCCCGAACAAAAAACGCTTGCGTACAATATCTCCAGAACAAGTTCCACAGAACCCGTTTTCCGAAACGAAGTCGTAAAAACGCCCGAAGGCGGCAATATGGTGCGAACGCAATACGTCGGCCAGCGGGAGCAGCGTTCGCGCAATATTTCGCCGTATGAATACACTATGTACGCGCGGGTGGGCGTGGTGGCGAAAATGATCGACGTCAATACGGCGGAAATAATTTGGGTCGGCAGCGACACGACGGAAGGCGTAAGCGGGCTTGACGCAATATCTTCCAGCGCGAAGGGCCTTATAAAAAGTTTTAATAAAGAAGTCCGCAAAGCAAGAAAAAGAATATGAAAAGTAATTTTTACGCGAGTACTGCCGACACCGGCAGCATGTTATTTTTTTGGATATCCGCAATTGTTTTTTTACTGCTGGCCGCCGTGTTTATCGTAAAACAAATAAGTTTTGTTCCCGTCGATACGCAAACTGTAACGGATTTAGTGCTTAACGAAAGCAAAGGCCGCGCGAGTTCTTTTAAAAGATTTTTTCCAAAACCTTATTCCGTGCAAGAACTGCGCAGGGAACATTAATTCGCATGGATTTACTTATACTCATAATTTCCATATTATTCGTCTTATCCGGTTTTGCCGGCTGCTTTCTGCCGATATTACCCGGCCCTCCGCTGGCGCTCGTTTCTCTTGTTCTAATTAAATTTACGCATTACGGCGGGAATATCGCGTGGTTTTGGATTGGCATATTTACGGTTTTAATTTTGATTGCGGCTCTTTTGGAATATTTTATTCAGGTGTTAAGCGTAAAAAAATCGGGCGGTTCTTCCGCCGGAGTTATAGGCGCGGCTGTCGGCGTGCTAATAGGATTGTTTTTCATGCCCTTTGGCATTATACTATGCCCGTTTTTAGGAGCGTTTATAGGCGAAATGATTGTTATGTCCTCCGTGAAAAAATCGCTTAAAGCCGCGTTTGCAACTTTTTGGGGATTTTTGCTGGGAGTAGGCATAAAACTTATAATCTGTTTTTGGATTTCGGCCTATTTTATAATAAATTTAAAATTAAAATAATTTGAATTACGTTTTATGCTATAATTGATTATAGTTTGCGTTTAAAGAAATTTATTGGGGGATAGTTCAGTTGGTGGAACGTCCGGCTGTTAACCGGAAAGTCGTAGGTTCGAGCCCTACTCCCCCAGTTTTTGAGAAATTAATATGACTAAAATAAAAAATCTTCTCTTAAGGAAAGAGTGTCTGTCTATAAATTAATTTCCGATTTTTTTCTCTCTTTAGTAAAGAGAGAGGGAGACTTTGAAACAAAAGTTTCAAAGTCGGAAGAGAGATTTAAAGGCAGTTCTAACAACAATATTAAATCCCTCGCCGCTGAAGCGGCGCTCCCTTTACTAAAGGAAGAAAACTGCGCTTCCGCCGATTTTCTCAATTATAAACTAATTTCTGATTTTTTTCTCTCTTTCGTAAATAGGGAGGGAGACTTAAGGCTATAGAGCAAAGAAACAGACAACAAATAACGGAAAAATATTTAAAAGATATTTTTTGAGAAATTTCTACCGGCTGCGGCCGTTTTCGCCGGATATAAAAAATATTGCCTCTGTCCCTATGAAAGCTTGAGAGCTTTACTTTAGCCGTTAAAAAATTTATACTTAAAGTATCGGCAGTTAAATATCTAAGGGGGTGCCACTATGGGATGCGGATGCGGCGGCAACAAGCCGAAAAAATAAATTGTATGAGAACCGTCCGTTATTTTTATAACGGACGATTTTTTGCGTCATATTTTGATAAAATTATAAATAAACGGAGGATTTAAATTATGTCAACAACACTTATCATAACCGCGTTAACTATAGGCGTAGTTCATACTTTACTCGGGCCGGATCATTATCTTCCGTTTATATTTCTTTCAAAAACGCGCGGATGGAGTTTGCGCAAAACGGCTTTAATAACGCTGGTTTGCGCCGTAGGTCATATCGCCGGTTCGGTTATTTTAGGCTTTGCGGGGATTTGGTTCGGAATAAACGTTTTAAAACTGGAAAATATTGAATCTATGCGCGGAGATATCGCCGCATGGGCTCTTATGGCTTTTGGCATGGCGTATTTCATTTGGGGTTTAAGAAAAGCTTTGAAATATAATATAGAAAATCCAACCGAACGCGCCGGAACAACCGCGTGGGTTCTCTTTATTATTTTTGCGCTCGGCCCGTGCGAGCCTCTTATACCCGTGCTTATGTATCCCGCGGCTGAGAACTCCGGCGTATTTTATACTTTGCTTACCGCCGCCGTATTTGGCGCGGCGACAATTATGACAATGCTCGCCATTGTGCTAGGCGCTTGTTACGGCTTTTCCTTTATCAAATTGAAAAACGTTGCAAAATGGTCTCATGCTTCCGCCGGTTTTGCTATTTTAGCCTGCGGTTTCTCCATGCAGTTTTTAGGTTTGTAAAATGGAGTTTGCGCCCGCGCCTGATTATTCCAATTCCGAATGCTGGGCATTAAGAGATATCGATAATAAACGCTTTGATATCTTTTATATATACCCCACGTTTTACGGCGGCCCTGCGGGCAGCTTAATGAACGTTTATAATACCCCGCTCAAGCCGGCTATAAAAAATAATGTAATAAAAAACTGCGGCATATTTTCGGGAGAAGGAAATATTTACGCTCCTCTTTACAGACAGGCTTCTTTTGCTTCGCTCGGATTAAACGAAACGCAAAAAAAAGAAATTTTAAAAGTTTCTCTATCCGATGTTACAACGGCTTTTCAATATTATTTGCAGCGCGGTAAACGGCGTCCTTTTGTTTTGGCCGGCCACAGCCAAGGCTCGCGGATGCTTAGAGAAATGATGAAGCTTTTATTTAAAGACGCCGCGCTAAGCAGCCGTTTGATAGCCGCGTATCTTATAGGCGCCGAAATTACTTTTAGCGATATAGAAAATTATCCCTGGCTCAAAGTTGCAAAAACCGCAGACGATACCGGCATTATAATAACCTATAACACGCAAGCCGCAGGAATAAAAAATTCTCCCATATACGAACGAGGCGAGGCTGTATGCGTAAATCCTCTTAATTGGAGCGCAGGTCCCGCGGATAAAGAATTGAATCAAGGCGCGGTTTTTTTTGACGGACGCGCAAATAAAGTAGAGGAAATACCGTTTTTCACTTCGGCATATATTGAAAAAGAAACCGGCTCTCTTATCGCGTCGGATGTTAATATGGATAAATATTCATCTCCTCTGTTTCAAAAAGGAATATATCACGTTTATGATTATGAATTTTTCTACCGCAATTTGCAAAATAATTTTAAACGCCGCCTTAAAAATTATTTTAACAAGCGTGGTATAATATAACTATGCAAAAAAAATTTTTAATCGCGGGAATTGGAAACCCCGGCGCGCAGTATGCAAACACGCGTCATAACGCCGGCTTCATGGCTGCGGATATTATCGCGGAACATTTTGGCGTTGAATTTACGTCGTGGCCGCGCGCAAAAACCTTATATTGTAAAAATGAAACGCCAGATAAAACGGTTTATATTTTAAAACCGCAAACTTATATGAACTTATCGGGACAGGCGGTTTTTGCTTTTGCGAACTTTTATAAAATACCGACGGAAAATATTTTGATTATTTTTGACGATATGAGTTTGCCGCTCGGCTCTTTGCGTATGCGCGGCGCGGGTTCCTCCGGGGGACATAACGGAATGCAAAACATTATCGAACAGTTCGGCACGCAAAATATGGTGAGGCTTAGAATCGGCATAGGCCCAAAACCGGATTTTTTTGAAGGTAAAGATTTTGTGCTTTCAAAATTCTCGCGCGGCGACCAAACTCTGTTAAAACCCGCGTTTGAGCGCGCGCTACAAGCCGCCGTTGATTTTGTTAATTTTGGCGTTGACGCCGCGATGAATAAAGCCAATCAAAAATAGCAAAATATATTACGGCGCAATTGATTTATTTTAATATGATTTTATTAAAAATAAATTAAGCTATTACTGAAAAATTTTTGTATAATAATTAATATATTTGATTTTTGCGGCGCTTTGCAAAATATTTGTTATACAAATATATATTGTAAAATTAACAGAATAAAGGAGTTTTTTATGACGCAAAAGCATATAATAAAACACGCAGTGAAAACTTATCAGTATAGCCCGCCCCCCCCCCACACACATCACAAAACTATAAATCTGATTTAAGTGATAGTAT